>NZ_JARVSK010000026.1:0-238552 GCF_030209235.1 Pseudomonas sp. efr-133-TYG-103a | reverse complement strand
GCCTAGCCCAGGTTTACGACGACTGCGTCGCCGATCGCGGGACAAGCCACGCTCCGACAGGTTTTGTGGTGTTTTGCCAGACTGTGTCACCCCGCGAAACAGGGGGGAGGAGCTTGCTCGCGAAAGATCGTTGCATCCGCCGCACGTGTTAATCAAACGTCATTCCCCAAGGCAAGCGAGCCCGTGCAATCGGCGCAGTGCCAGCGGACAACCCGCAGCGTCCCCAAATAAGAAACAATGAGTCCCGATTTACCCTAATTGTTCCCCTCACTCTAAATCCGTACAGTTACGTCCAAGCCAGCCAACAAGCGCGAAACGGCGCGAGCGGGCTGAACATTTTGAGACGGGCGCCGGCAGACGGCGCCCTCCGCTGAAGACCAACTGACGAATTTCGAGAGAGCCCACATGAACAACATCAAAAAAGCCCTGACCGCCACCCTCCTCGCCCTGTCCATCGGCAGTGCATTCGCCGCTGAGAACGACGTGCCTGAACATCAGACCCAGGCGTTCCTCAACGCGCTGGCGGCAGGTGGCGGACGGCCTCTTGAACAAATGACGCCCAAGGATGCCCGCGCCGTACTGACTGGCGCGCAGAACTCGGTAAAAGTGGACCTCTCCGGCACCGAGGTGAGCGAGAAAACCATCAAGGCCGACAACCAGAACATCAAGCTGACCATCGTGCGTCCGGCCAAGGTGAAGGGTGAGTTGCCGGTGTTCATGTTTTTCCACGGCGGCGGCTGGGTGTTGGGCGATTACCCGACCCACGCTCGCCTGATCCACGATCTGGTGGTGGGCTCTGGGGCCGTCGCAGTGTACGTCGATTACACGCCGTCGCCGGAAGCACATTACCCGACCGCAATCAATCAGGCGTACGCCGCCACGAAATGGGTCGCCGAACACGGCAAGGAGATTAACGTCGATGGCTCGCGTCTCGCTGTGGCAGGTAACAGCGTCGGCGGCAACATGGCTGCAGTGGTCGCCTTGATGGCCAAGGAACAGAACACGCCGAAGCTGCGCTTCCAGTTGCTCTTGTGGCCGGTGACCGATGCCAGCTTCGACACCGGTTCGTACCAGCAATACGCTGAAGGCCACTTTCTCACCAAGAACATGATGACCTGGTTCTGGGACAGCTATACCACCGATGCCCGCCAGCGCGCCGAGATCCATGCATCGCCGCTGCGTGCCACGACCGACCAGCTCAAAGGCCTGCCACCGGCGCTGGTGCAGACCGCAGCTCTGGACGTGTTGCGCGATGAAGGCGAAGCCTACGCCCGCAAGCTGGACGCCGCCGGTGTCGATGTGACGGCGGTGCGCTACAACGGCATGGTTCACGATTACGGCCTGCTCAACCCGCTGAGCAACATCCCCGAAGTCAAGGCCGCCATGCGTCAGGCCGCAGGCGAACTGAAAGCTCACCTGAACTGACACAGCCCCGGCTTGCCAGTGAACGCAGCGGGTCAGGCAATCATCGATTGCCTGACCCGCCTCGTATGGCCGGTCTTCACGCCACAGCCGCAGTCCTGACGCAGTGCAACCAGATCCAGCGCAACAAACGCACATCCGTTCAAGGCTGCAACCTTGTCCGCTCTTAACATCCCGATTCGATAAAGCGAGGCGCGTCAAATGAGCAATTCCCCACGCACATGGAGTCGCCAATGCAACTTCTGGGTGGCCGCTGCCGTGGTGGTCCACACGCTGTGGACCAGCGCCGCGCCCGCCATGATGTATCCGCTTTACGCCCACCAATGGCAACTGACACCCACGGTGACCACGCTGATTTTCGCGGTCTTCCCGGTGTTCGTCGTCGCGACGCTGGTGGCGCTGGGCGATCTCTCCGACTACATCGGTCGACGCGCTGCGATGCTGCTGGGATTGAGCGCTTCGCTGATCGGCGTGTTGCTGTTCGCCATCGCGCCAAGCGTCATCTGGTTGCTGGTCGGCCGTGCCTTCATGGGCATCGGCGTTGGCCTGTCTGCCGGTCCCTCTGCCGCCGCCGTCGTGGAATTCAGCGCACCCGGCAAAGCCAGGCTGGCAGGCGCCATCACCACCGCCGCACAGGCGTTCGGCCTGGCCGCCGCGCTGATCCTCAGCGGCGGGCTGATTCAATATGCACCCTTCCCGACCCGGTTGAGCTTCTGGGTGCTGGTCATCGTGTTGATCGCCACGCTGTACGGCGTCTGGAACCTGCCGCGCCACACCGCAGCAGAAAGTAAAAAACGCTGGTCGTTGAAGCTGCCGCAGATTCACAAGCCCCTGCGTCGCACGTTTCTGGTGTCGGTCAGCGCCGTGCTCAGCGCCTATTCGGTGGGCGCCACGATGCTGTCGCTCGGCTCGCAGATTGCCCATGACCTGATCGGCTCGAGTAATGCGCTGGTCAACGGCGGCGCGATTTCACTGTTCGCCATCGTGCTGGGGATCACCGGTATCGTCGCCAAACGCTTCGGTTCCAGGCTCTCGATCATCGCCGGTGCGAGCTTTGCGATCGCCAGTCTTGCGCTGCTGATGCTGGCCACCGCCACCCATGCGCTGTCGGTGTTCCTGTTGTCCAGCGCAGCGAGCGGTGCCGGTTACAGCCTGCTGTTCATGGGCGGCCTGAACATGATCAATGCCCGTGCACCGATGCATCACCGCGCCGGCACCTTGTCCGCGCTGTTTCTGGTGGCGTACCTGATGCAAGGCGTCGTCGCGATGCTGCTGGGACGTGCGGCCACCGCGTGGGGGCTGGACCTGGCGATCGACGTCGGCTCCGTGGCACTGGCGGCGTTGAGCCTGGGTGCACTGTTGCTGGCGATTTATGTCCGCCAGCCCGAAGGCCCGCTGGAAGACGACGCAGCCCCCGGCACCTGATCCGTTCTGAAGAACCACTGACACTGTCACACGCCGCCCGCCCGATTCGGTCCGGCGGCGCTCACAAGGAATCTCCCATGCCAACGATTCACCGCTCCATGGCGCCCGCACTCAGCTTCAATGGCGGATTCGTCGACACCATCGGCTTTCTTGCCCTGCAGGGTCTGTTCACTGCCCACGTGACCGGCAACTTTGTCACCCTCGGCGTCAGTATCGTCCACGGCACTTCCGGCGCACTGGCCAAACTGCTGGCGCTGCCGGTGTTTGCGCTGGTGGTGGGGCTATCGCACATCGCGGCGGTCTCGATCAACCGACGCGGCCTCACGCCGTTGCGACCGCTGCTGATCCTTCACACGTTGCTGCTGGCCCTGTTCGGCGTGCTTGCCGTGTGGCTCGGGCCGTTCAGTGATGGCGACAGCGCTGCGGCCTTGTTGACAGGCATGACCGGCGTCGCAGCGATGGCGATCCAGAACGCGATTTCACGCCAGCACCTCAAAGGCGCGCCGCCGACCACGCTGATGACCGGCAACGTGACTCAAGGCGCCATCGATGTGTTTGCGCTGATCGGCCTGCGCGACCCGGAGCAGCGCGCCGCGATCAGACAGCGTCTCAAACCAGTGGGCCTCAATCTGCTCGGCTTCACGGTCGGCTGCATCGGTGCCGCGCTGCTTTACCTGGGCGTAGGCCTGTGGTGCCTGGCGCTGCCGGTGGCCGTCGCGGTCTGGACCTGCGTGCGCACCTTCGGCAGCCAGGACAGCGTGGCCTGACCGCCCACCCGCGCGAACGGCTACAAGCGAAAAAACTGCCTGACGGCCTGGGACAGCAGGTCGACCGCCTCGTCGCCCCGGGACGCGGTCGAGCGAATGAACACCACATCGTGCTCGGCAATGACAGGCAGCCCGTGCAGGATGCGCATGCGCGGCGTGACACGGGCGCGGTCCACCAGGCTGATCGCCAGACCGGCCTCGACACAGGCTTTCACCGCTTGATTGGAAGGGCTTTCCAGCACGATGCGCGAGCGCCGTCCGCCGAGCTTGAGGGTCTGGGTCATGGCCTGACGGTAAGGGCATTGCACCGCGTGCACGGCCAGCGGGATCGGGTCAGGCAGGTCGTCGGCGTGCTGCGCCGAACCGACCCACACCGGCTGTGACGTGACAAGCCAGTGATCGTGCGCGGTCAATTGCTCCTTGGGCTGAGCGATGACCGCCGCCTGCAGCCGGCCGCGCTGCACCAGGTCGCGCAGCGCGAAACTGGGCGCGGTTTTCAGCTCCAGCACAATGTTCGGCCATGCAGCCACGAAGGTCGGCAGGATGTCGTGGATCACGTGCGTCGCGTATTCGTCCGGCACGCCCAGGCTGATCCGCCCGGCCAGACGTGTGCCGTGCAGATCGGCCAGCACGCGGTCGTGGGTGCTGAGCAATTCAGTCGTGCTCACCAGCAAGCGCTTGCCCAGCGTGGTCAGCGAGACCGATTGATTGTCGCGATTGAGCAGCCGCCCGCCGGCAATCGACTCCAGGCGTTGAATGTGCACGCTGACCGCTGCTGGACTCTTGTGCAGTTGTTCAGCCGCCGCGCTGAATTTGCCGATGCGGGCCACCGCATGAAAGGTGCGCACCAGGTCGATGTCGAGAATCGCCGTCATTATTTAACCATCCTGAACAACTGATACCGTTTATTTTGATTTATTGGAGCACGCAGGTTCCGTAGGTTAGTCCTATGAACTCGCAAACGCCATTGACCTGCACGCCCCTGAGCCGTCCCCACCGGAGACAGGCGATCCCGTTGCCGTTGCTCGAACTCGCCCTGATTCTGACCTGGAGCTCCGGATTCATCGGCGCACGGTTCTCGATCGACTACGCTCCGGCATCGCTGGTGGTGTTCTGGCGCTGCGTGGTGGTCACGGTTGTGCTCTTTCCCTTCGTCATCAAACCGCTGCGGCAGACGCCGTTGGCGGTTTTGCTGAAAAATGCCGGCATCGGCCTGTTGGCGATGGCCGGTTACCTGATGGGCGTCACACAAGGCATTGCGTTGGGCGTCCCGGCCGGCCTTGCCGCGCTGTTTGCCGACCTGCTGCCGATTGGCATGGCGCTGCTCGCTGCCGTGGTCTTGCGGCAGCGTCTGACGTGGCGCGTGTGGGCCGGGCTGGTGACCGGACTGGCGGGCGTGATGCTAGTCACCCACGACGCGCTGGCCTGGGGCAACGCGCCGTCATGGGCCTACGCCCTGCCGCTGCTGGGCATGCTGTCGCTGGCCGTCGCCACGCTGTGGCAAAAGCACGCGCCGACGCCGAAGACGCTGGGGCTGCTGCCGAATCTCTGGCTGCAATGCTGCGTGTCCAGCGTTGCGTTCGCCGCCCTGCAGGGCCTTCAAGGCAGTCTCGCGCCGATCGCCAGCGCAGGCTTTGCCTTGAGCGTGCTGTGGACAGTCGCCCTGTCGACGCTCGGCGGCTATGGCCTGTACTGGATGTGCCTGCGCCGCGCGACCGCAACACGGGTCGCCAGCGTGCTGTACCTGAGCCCGCCGGTCACGCTGCTCTGGGCATGGGCCATGTTCGATGAACCGCTGTCCTGGCTGATGGCCTTGGGCATGGCGGTGTCTGGCGCCGGCATCGCACTGGTGATCCAGGCCGAGTCGCGACAGGGCAGGAGAGCTGAGCGCTGACCGCAGCCGCCCGAGGGTCCCGAATGCTTGCCTGATCCTCCGGATTGTCGGGTTGACGACTGCCCTTGCATTTCACTTTGGGCATACTTCACTGATCGCCGAATGGGCAAGTGCCACTCCGGCGCTCATCACACGACGTGGCCGATGCGCTGACCGAAACATCGCATCGGCATTTCCGTTTACTTCACAGGAGCAAACCTCTGATGAAAATCGGCTTCTTGGGACTTGGCAACATGGGTCAGGCCATTGCCGGCAATCTGTTGAAAGGCGGTCATGAACTGCGGGTCTGGAACCGCTCGCCGAATGCTGCCCAGCCCTTGGTCGAACAAGGCGCGATTGCAGTGTCCGAACCCGGTCAGGCATTCGCCGCCGATGTGGTGTTCAGCATGCTCGCTGACGACAAGGCGCTGCGCTCGGTGCTGCTGGATTCCGGGTTGCTCGAACGACTCAATGGCCCGTTGATTCACGTCAACCTGGCGACCGTCGCAGTGGCGTTCGCCGACGAGCTGGATGCGCTGCATCGCGCGCGAGGCATCGACTACATCGCCGCCCCGGTACTGGGCCGACCCAATGTGGCGGCCGCCGGGCAACTGAACATTCTCGCCGCGGGACCGACAGCCGCCATCGACCGGGTTCAACCGTTGCTGGACCTGGTCGGGCGCAAGACCTTTCGTCTCGGCGAAAAGGCCTCCAACGCCAACGTGATGAAACTGGCGGCCAATTACATGCTGATCTCGGCTGTCGACGCCCTGAGCGAGGCCGCCGTGATGGTCAAGGGTCATGGCCTGGCGTCCGCCGACCTGATCGATCTGTTGTCGTCGACCATCTTGCCCGGCCCCATTTATTCAGGCTACGGCGCGCTGATCGGCAAGCGCTCCTACGAGCCGGCAGCCTTCAAGGCGGTGCTGGGCCTCAAGGACATTGATCTGGTGCTGGCCGCTGCCAGCGATGCGTCGGTGTCGATGCCAAATGCCGAGAGGGTGCGCGCCAACCTGCAGGACGCCATGGACCACGGGCAAGGTGAAATGGACCTCGCCGTGCTGGCGGAAGTTGCCGAGCGCCGGAACCCGAGCTGACCCGCGCAATGTGGCGCCCGACGTTTTACACGTCGGGCGCCACGGGCCTGATCGCGCTGCGTTGCCGGGCGACGTGAAGCATGTGCAGGGTGATTTTGCGCACCTCTTTCTTGCTGATCTCGATGTGGCTTTTCAGCAACTGCTGCGCCTGTTCCGTACGCCGCTGGAGAATGGCGTGGAGAATCTGCGCGTGCTCGGCGTAGGTCGCCTGGATGCGGGGCTTCTGCGTGAAATCCAGACGCCGGATGATGCGGATTTTCTCAGTGATCTCGGCGTGCATGCGAGCCATCTCGACGTTGCCGGCAGCCTCCACCAGCGCACAATGAAAACGCTCGTCCAGCGCCGACACCTGCTGGGTGTCCTGCACCTGCGCGGCGGGCGGCACCAGCCAGGTTTGCCGAAGTGCGTCGAGGGTCTGATTGCCGTCAATCTCCATCTGCGCCAGGCGCGCCAGTGCCGCACTTTCCAGCACGATGCGCACGTCATACAGCTCTTCGAAATAGTTGAAATCGAACGCCCTCACCTGCCAGCCGCTGCGGAAATACACCTCCAGATAGCCGTCGCGCTCCAGGCGGTAAAGCGCCTGACGCACTGGCGTGCGACTGGCCTGCACCCGCTCGGCCACTTCGCCTTCGCTGAAGCGGTCGCCCGGCAGCAGACGGAACTCGAAGATGTCTTCCTTGAGCTGCTGATAAATGCGCTCGGCCATGTTGTCCGGGCGTTCCTTGGGCTTTTGCGAATGGGCAATCTGCATGTTCGGTCCAGGCGATGGAGTGGGCAAAGTCGTCGGGCCGGGCAGCCCGGCCGGGAAGCCTTGCGTACCGGCGTGCCGGGGTGGCCGCCGGCAACACAATGCTACCGCGGGCTGCTCGTCCTATCAGGCCTTTTTCAGGCTGGCGATATAGGCGCGCCAGCCACCGAAGCCGGTGATGTCCTGCGCGCCGGCGATCGCCCACGGTTCACAGATGAAGCCTTTGACACTGCGGCCGTCGAGCAGCGTGAGGTTGCCGATGCCCAAAGGCGCCGGAATCTCGGCCACGAACTCGCCGAAGCGGGCCAGCGGCACGTCCCACAGTTCGACGATGATCGAGCTGCCGCCCTCGGATTTCGCCAGGCCGGGTTTTGGCGGCACAGTGCCAGGCAACGCGTAGAGCCGGTAATCGGTATCGGTCAGGGTCTGCTCGACGAACACGGCATCGCGGCTGGTCAGCTGGAAATTCAACGGCATGCCCGTCAGGTGCGCCCCGACCACCGCAACGCGCACGCTGCCACGCGGTTGCGCTGGCTGCACTGGCGCAGGCAATGCCCGACCGGTTGCGCCCATGGGCAAGCCCAGGCTGGCCTGCCAGCGCTTGCCGAAACTGGCCAGCGCCGTGTCATGCCAGGCCGGGGCGATCAGCGTGATGCCCGCCGGCAACCCGTCGCCGCGAAACCCGGCGGGCAGCGCGAGCGCAGACAGATCGGCCAGGTTGGTGAAGTTGGTGTAGTAACCGAAATGCGAGTTGTACAGCACCGGCTCGATGTCCATTTCCGCCAGCGTGTGAATGGTCGCCGAGGTCGGCACGACCAGCGCGTCAAAGCCTGCCAGCGCATCATTGATCTGTCGGCTCAAGGTGGCGCGCAGGTACTCGGCGTTGTAGGCATCGCAGGCGCTGTAGCCAAGCCCGCTTTCGACGATGCCGCGCACCACCGGATTGATCGCGTCGGGTTGCGATTTCAGCATCGCGGTCAGTGCAACCGTGCGCTCGGCCACCCACGGCCCGTAATACAGCTGCTCGGCCAGGGCCTTGAACGGCGCGAAGTCGATGGGCGTGATCTGCGCACCCATGGCGCTCAGGTTGAGCAGCGCTTGCTCGTACGCGGCCTGGCTCTGCTCATCGCCAAAAAACTCCAGCGTGTCCGGGATCGCAAGCTTCACCGTCTGACCGAAGCCGAGCGGCGCCGTGTGCGGGTTGCGTCGCGAATAGGCGTCGCGGGCATCAAAACCTTCCGCGACCTCGGCCACGCATTGGGCATCGTCCACGGTCAGGGCGAACACCGAAATACAGTCCACCGTGCGACAGGCAGGAACCAGACCGCTGTTGGACAGGCGCCCTTTGGTCGGCTTGAGCCCGACGATGTTATTGAAACCGGCAGGCACGCGGCCCGATCCTGCGGTGTCGGTGCCCAGCGAAAACGCGACCAGTCCGCGCGCCACCACCGAGGCCGAGCCGGAGCTCGATCCGCCGCTGACGTATTCCGGATCGAAGCTGTTCGGTACCGCGCCGTAGGGCGAGCGTGTGCCCACCAGACCGGTGGCGAACTGATCCAGGTTGGTCTTGCCCATCAGAATCGCGCCTGCCGCGCGCAGGCGCTGGACCACCGTGGCGTCGTCATCGGCCGGATACGCAAATTCCGGGCAGGCCGCCGTGGTCATCCAGCCACCGGCATCGATGTTGTCCTTGATCGCGAACGGCACGCCGTAGAGCGGCAGCTTGTCGATGTCGCCGTTGGCCGCTTCGAGCCGCTCGCTCAGGTCCTGGAGTTGGGCTTCGATCTGCGCGGCCGTTGCAATCGCAATCCAGGCCGGATCATTTTCGGCGAACTGATCGCGCAGCGTCAGCAGGCTTTGCGGCGACGTCACACCCTGACGATACGCCGCGAGCCACTCGGTGATGGTCCAGCCACAGGGGCCGGTTGCGGATTGAAGGCTAGCGGATGGGAAACTGACAGTCTCTTGCATGGTGAATTCCATCTTGTATCCAAGTTTGGATTCACTGAAAGCAAAACCCGAGCCACGGCCCAAGAGCCGCGTTTTACCGGGGCTCGATGACGCTTTTGAAAGAACCACGCGCGTTCACGTGCACACAAACGAGGCGAGATGGGCGGCCCATGACTGATCAGAGGGCACCCGTCATTTCGACAGTGCGTTGACCAACTCCGGGGTCACATAATGCGGGCCGTCGAACAGGTACAACGGGTAGCCGGGATAGGCCGCCAGCTGGGGTTTCAACTCATCCACGGTGGCCGAGCGAAAACCGCCGCCGACTTGCGGACGAAACGCCTCGACGATGATTTTCACGCGGTTGGGACCCAGCGCCTGGCGCAGCGCGTCGGCATAGGTGCGCGCCACCGGCGCGGTACGGGCATAGACGCCGACGCCGTCCTGAAAGAACACGCCAATGTCGTCCGGCAGCCAGGTTTTCAACCAGTCGGCGGTGGCCTGCGGGCCGATGTTGGCGCCATCGTAAACGCTGATCCACAAAGGTCGAGGCAACCGGGCCAGCAGCGCGGGCAGCTCTCGGGCACGGCTCCAGCTCGGATCGACCTCAGCGGGGAAATACCAGCCTGTGACGTTGAGCGGTGTTTTCACCTTGGCCAGCCGCTCGGACAAGGCGGCCAGCTCTTCGATATTGTCCCGCGAGCGATTCTCGCTGAAGTAGCCCGCCAGCCCGACGATCACATCCTGCGCCCACGGCTCGCGGCTGATCCGCGCCCAGTCCGGCAGCACCGGGACCTGAGGCAGACCGGCATCCGGGACGAACGCCTGGCCGTCCACCGCCGTCCATTGCACCAGCAACTCATGGGCACCCAATGTGTGCCAGTTGCCCGAAATGCCGACGGTGGCGTTGTCCGGCTGCCAGACGATGCCGGCAATGTTCGGCCGCGTGACCCGGCCAAGCTCGTACAAGGTGTCGGCCGCGACACCCAGTACGCCCACCAGCAACGCCGTCAGTGACGTTTTCACGATGCGTGACATCCCTGTCCTCCCTGCCCTGTCGTTCAGCACCCTGCTCACCACGAGTACGTCAATCGAGCGAAGACGCCCTCTGCGCTGTCATCTCCGAACACCTTCTCCCGGTACTGCACCGAAAAATCGACGTACGACTGCGGCGCCTTGTGCGCGGTCTCGCGGAACCAGTACCGCACACCGACCCCGACGCCTGCACCGCCGGCATTGTCCGATGAGGTTTTGGTGCGCCCGAGCGCATCGACCTCACTGCGCATCTTCGAGTCGTAATCGACCGCGGCGACTACGTGGGGAAACACCACCAACCTGGGGCTGACACGATCCAGACGAAAGCTGCGCCCCAGTTGCCATTCACTGTTGAAGTAGTTGCGTTTGTCATTCAGGTAACGGCCGCCCTCCGCGTACAGCTGTGACGTCCACCAGCTGGGCACGTCCACTCGCAAGTCGGTGCCGATGCTGGAACCATAGCCCAGGCGCACCAGCCAGTCGCCGTCGACCTTGGAGCCCGCCAACGGAAAGGTGCGCTCGAACGCCGCCATGACGTTGTATTCGGAGAACGGCTTGATGCGCACGCCCACTGCACCCTGCAAGGCATCCATGCCCTTGTCGTTGCCGCTTTCCTTGTTCCACAGGGTGTCGGTGACGCGTCCATAGAGCTCGACGAAACGCGCATCGCGGTAACCGGCCGGACGCCAGAACACCTCGGTGCTGTTCTGCACGCTGTCGTTGCTGCGACTCGGCGTACCGCTCAGACCATTGCTGGTGCTCGCGCCCCGGTAAGTGGTGGTGTTAGTCACGCCCCATTCGCGGGACAGGTCGGACACCGCGCGGCGCGTGTCGAACACCTGCTGATCGGGCATCTTCAGATCGCCGGCTTTCTGGTAATCGAGGACCCGGTCGAAGTAGGCGATGGCTTGCGCGTCTTCGGACGCGCGCATGGCCGTGTAGGCCGCATCCTGGACTTCCTTGGGCTTGAGCCCGTTCTGCCGGTCCAGGCGCTTGAACACTGCCAGCGCCGCATGATCATCGCCCGACTGACTGAGGAAATACGCCATTTGCACTTCATCGCCGGGCTGCAGCTCGCCCGCGTCTCGCGCCTGCTGCATGCGCTCCAGCGCCTGACGCGGCTGTCCCATGGCGGCGTACAGCGAAGCCTGTTCGCGCAGCGGCAGATTGCCGACGGCCAGGGCCTGGGCGAAATCCTGTTGCGCACCGGGTTTGTCGCCCAGGCGCAAACGCGTCTGGCCGCGCTGGGCGAGCAACGTCGCGTCGTTGCCTTTCAACGCCAGCGCCTCGGTCGCGGCCGAGCGGGCCTCGGCGTACTGTTGCTGTGCGATCAGTGCACTGACGAGCAGGCGGCGATAGGCGATTTCCTGCGGATAGCGCTGGACCACATCGCGGGCATAACTGACGGCGGTGTCGTTGTCACCGCGGGCCAACGCTTCGTAGCCCTTGGCGGCCTTGACCACCGCCATCTGCTCATGGATCGACTGCAGACGACGGCTCAACGCAGGCTGCGGGCCCAGTGCCTGAACGGCATCATGGGTCGCCACTTCTGCTTCCTCCAGACGCTGCTGTCGCTGCAGCGCTTCGATCAGCATCATCCGGTAATCGGCGTTTTTCGGCGCCTGGCTGATCGCCTTGCGGGCGAATTGCGCAGAGCGTTCGTAGTCCCCCTCGGCGTAGGCGCGCAGTGCCCGATTGCCGTCCAGATAACCCGGTTTTGGCCGCGCATCGGGGTAGCGCTCAGGATGATCGCGGCGGTCCTTGTCACGTTCGGCCAGAGCGATCAACTTGCGCAACTGACCGGCGTCGTCCCGCTGGCGCAGGGCCTCGCGGGCCTTGGCGATGGCCAGGTCGTAGTCCTTGCGGTTATAGGCGCCGTACGCCTCGTTGGCGATCGCATACGCCGGACCGCTCAGCGGCAACGGCAGGATTTCGGCCTGGCCCTGCCCGTGACAGAGCATAGGCAGCAGGCCCAGGCTCAAGCCCAGATTCAACCCCAGCGTGCGATGCAAAGGTGCGAGGAGCTTCATGACGGTTGCTCCGTTCGGTCGCCCGAGGGCGAGTGGCTGTGTTGATGCGCCACGGCCCGCTCGATGGTTTCCCGCGCGAGCACACCGCTGTCCACCAGGTAGTCGCCGATACGGCCATGCACGTGCGGTCGGTATTGCAACATCGCGCGGTTGAAGGTCTGGCGGTCCAGCAAGCCCTGCTCGATGAGCAGGTCGCCCAGCAACGGCGTTGCCGCCGGCAACGGCTGGCCAGCCACCACTTCCAGTCGGCGCAGTTGCGCCACGATTTCGCTTTCCCGGGCGATCATCTGCACAGGCTCCGCGCCCATCTGTTCGGTGATCTGCTCGAGCGCCTCTTGCGACAACGGGCTGGCCACCGCGATTTCAGGGCGGCCCTGAATGTCCAGCGCCAGAGGCACCACGCGCCAGCGCAGGCAATATTCATCGGCCAGCAATGAGTCCGGCTGGACTTTGGCGGCCACGTCGAAGACCCGGGGCAGATCGTTCTGGAAGGCGATGGCTTCGGCCAGGGTTTCGTCGTCGAGCCAGCCGTGGCTGAGCAGAATCCGGCCCAGTGGCATTTGCCGGGTCTGCTGCTCGTCCAGCGCGCTTTGCAGCTTCTCGTCGTTGATCGCCTGCCACGACAGCAACACGCTGCCCAGCTTGCGCGGCGCCCGGGCCACCAGATCGGTGGACGGGAAATCGTGCATGGTCTTGTCCCAGACCAGCTTGCGGTTGAGCAGTTTGCCTACCAGAAACAGGCGCCAGGCACGGGCGGCGGCCATGAAGTTGACGAAGTTGCCCACGACCATGCGCGGCATCGACAGCAAGCCATGCTGCCAGCCATAAATGATGGTCGTGAAATAACAACGATGGGCCATCCGCCAGAGCACTGCCACGCCGTTGGCCGCGAGCAGGACTGTCACCAGGCCGTTGTTCTCGAACGGCGTCGGAAAGGTGGTGTTCCACAACCCGCTCGCGCGCAGCACGATCAGGGCCAGTAACTGAACCAGGATCACGTAAGCGATGATGCTGACAAACGAGGTGATGAGACCTTTGCGGTCGCGGAACAGCAGATAACGGTTGGCAAGCGACCCGCTCCAGCCCATCTGTTCCCAGCCTTGCAGCCCGATGCCCAGTGTCCAGCGCGCCTTCTGGCGAAACGCGGTGCGGAACGTGTCGGGGAAGAACTCACGCACGCACAGCGGCATTTCCAGGGTCGACTCGTAGGGCTTTCTGAACCACGATTTGCGTAGAATCCGGTACTGCACCGGAAATCGCACGAAGATCGCGCTCATGCCATGACGCGCCAGCCGTGCGCCGACGTCGTAGTCCTCGGTCAGGCTGTCGGTGTTGAACGGCTGATTGGCATTCTCGTCGGCCAGGACCTGCAACGCGCGCCGCGAAAAACAGGTGCCGACGCCTGCGGACGGCACGCTGTCGGTCATGCTTTCACGCACCACCAGATCCTTGCCGTGCCATTCGGCGAACTCATCCATGTAAGTGCCGGCGACCCATTCGTACCAGTTGCGCTCCAGCGACACCACGGGCAACTGAATCATGTCCTTGCGTGGCAGCAGGTAGTTGAACAGGCGCATTTCCAGCGGATGCAGGACGTCTTCGCTGTCGTGCAGCACCACGCCGGCAAACGTCACCGCGTGGGTCTGTTCGTACAGGAAAATCGTCTGGATGACCCAGTTCAGACAGTCCGCCTTGCAGGTCGGACCGGCGTGCGGGACTTCCACCCGATGCAGCTGTTTGTAACGGCGACGCATGCGCTCGACTTCATCGATGGTGCGCTGATCGTTGATGTAGGTGCCGACGAACACCACGTAATTCTGGTAATCGAGCGTCGACACCATGTTCTCGATCATCGGCGCGATGACATCGTATTCCAGCCACGCCGGCACCATGATCGCCATTGGCTGCTCGTCCCGGGCGATCAACTGCTCGGCGGTCAGCGGCCGGTAACGCCGCTCGGCCGTGAATTTTCGGTACAGCCGGCGCGCCCAGTACCACAGGTCGATGAGCAGGTCGTCCAGGCTCGACACCAGGATGATGGCCGCGACCACAATGGTCGCGACCTCCAGCACGCTGTAGTAATGGGCCAGCCAGTAAGGCCAATAAAGCGAGGTCATCGCGGCTCCCGTTACTGGCGGTTGCGACGGGCGCGACGGCCAGCCAGCAGCAGGACGAGGAACGCGATCACCGCGGCGGGGATGAGCCACAGTGCCGACGGCTTACGCCAGGCATCCAGGCCTTTGGGCGCCTGATCATCGACCATCTGGCTGCCGGTCGGGTCCTTGGCGTCGAAGGTCACCAGCGGACCGCTGTCAGCCAGCAACGTGGTGTTGCCGCGCTCAAGCAGAACCGGCCGGGCGAAGTCAGGTGCCTGCCCGCCCAGGGTGCGGTAGACCATGCCCTGCTGAGCGCCCGACTCGATCACTTGCAGCGACGCCAGGTGATTGAGGGACTTGAGGTCCAGCAGCGTCTGCTCTTTGTGGTGAATCAACAGATGCCCGTCATAGTCGACCTGGACCGACTCGTCGCTGTCCTTGATCGGCACCTCGAAGGCCAGGAAGGCCTTGTCCGGGGCGATGGCGGTCTGGGCGTCGGCACTGACCTTGAGCTCGGCGCGCAAGGGCGACACACCGCTGGCGCTGGCGATGCGGATCAGTTGCGGCAGGCTGGCGGCAGGTCGGTCCAGATAGCTCTGCGGGACCAGTACCTGGGTGCCGGATGCGAAGCGCGCGGCCATGCCGGCGAAGTCGTTGTCCAGTGTGGTTTTCTCCAGCGTCACGTGGCTGCTGGGCAGCACGGCGATGGGGAACGGCTGCGGGGTTTCGCGGCACAGGTCGCTGACCGGCTGACGCTGGAAGGTGACGCGCAAGGTGTTCTGCGCCGCCAGTGCGTAACGCGGAATGCGCGCCTCGATGCGTTCTCTCTGGCCGTCGGCGTCGAGTTGCCTGGCGCCGATCAAATAATCGTTGAGGAACAGGCTCACCACCGGCGGGGTGTCGGTCGCGCCTGGAGCGGCGGCCACATCGATGGCGGCGCTGACCGGAATCCGGCCGTCGTAGGCAACGCTGCCCAGCGGGAAACTTGCACTCCAGTCCGTCTTGGCCAGCACGTCGAGGCTGCCCGGCCGACCGCCCAGACGGGTCAGCGCGACTCGGCCGTCTTCGCTCAGCGGCATGCCCGCTTCTTCGCCCACCGTCAGCTGACGGCTGCGCGCCAGCTTGTTCCACGCCGCGCCAAACAGACCGATGGCCTTGCCGGCAGCGTCCTGATTGATCATCAGCAACGGGTGCGCGCCGAGCAGTGCCAGACGCACGTTATCGCTGCCCGAGGTGTTCAATGCCGCGTTGACATGGCGCTCGCGCCACTGGGCGAATGCGTTGACGGCCGAGCCATCGACACTCTGAACCTGGCGTTGCAGGGCATCGAGCGACTCGGTGATTGCCTTCAGCAGTTGCGGGTCGCTCACCGCCAGATCGACATTCAGCGCCGGGCTCTGACCGAGCATCAACAACGCCCCGATCTGCGCCGGATCGTCGAGGGTACGCAGGCCCTTGCCGTCGAGGCTGGCGAAGGCCGGAATCTGCTTGAGCTCGGCCGGGATATTCAGTGTGCCGACGTCCACGCTGTCCTTGACCGAAGGGAACGGCACGATGCGCGCCTGTTTGCCGATCCGCTCAAGCGCAACGCCCAGACGCCACGCCGCATCGTAACTGGCGCTGGACAGCGCACCCGGTGCGACGAGAATGCCAGGTTTGCCCGGCAGTGCATTCCAGGCGGCGCCGACGTCCTGCAGTTGCATCGCGTCGAAGCTGTAGCTGAGTCGGGTGTGCGGATCGATCCGCAGCACGTTGCCGATCGCCCGCTCGTCTTCGCACTGGATGCGCGAAACGATCGACGACCAGGCAATCCCCAACCGCACCGAGCCGCTTTCGCGCGCAGCCTTGTCCACGCCCAGCACCGCGCTGGCGTCCCCTTCCCCTTCGTTGAGTCCCAGCGCCCGCACCGGATAGCCATCCAGCGACAGCAACAGGGTATTGCGCCCGGCGTCGCCGTTCAGGTAGCTGGCGTCGAAATGCAGCGAGGCGTCGGTCAGCGGTACGTCGGCGGGCACCGGCAGGTACAGCTCACGGCGCGCATCGCTGGCGCTGAGAATGATCGGGCGATCGATGCCCAGCTCTCGCAGTTCGATGACCCGTTGCTGGCGGGTGTCGGCGTTCAGGCGGCTGATCGCCTGGCTCAGCGGGCTGTCGGCGGCAAGGGCGAACGCGGGTGTGACGGCCAGCAGACTCAAGCTGCAGGCAAGGGCGTGCAACGCGCCCGAGGGTACGGTTACAGAAGACTTCATTCAGTCAGATCTCGATCAAGGCGATGTTGTGTGCGGAAGGCCGCTCCAGGGCGGCTCGGTGGTTGACCACCGGATCGGACTTCAGGCGAAGCCCTTCGCTTCCACGGGGATTTCAGCGGGCCTGGCCATCGCAATGGCCGGCCGGTATTTCAGGTGCGCTCACTAATGCAGGCTGGACACCGAGCGCAGTGCCATCGGCTGGCGGTGCACCTCTTCTGCCTCGCTGCGCCGGGAAGGCAGTTCAGCGACAAACTCATCCACCGGACGGCCCATCAGCGCGTCGACGATGCGCGAACAGGCCTTGCCGTCGCCATAGGGATTGGCGGTCTGCGAGGTGCGGCGCCACAGCTGCTCGTCATCGAACAGGGCGCAGACGCCCCGCACGATGGTGTTCGGATCGGTACCGACCAGGCGCGCGGTTCCTGCTGCCACGGCTTCAGGACGTTCGGTCACGTCACGCATGACCAGCACCGGCTTGCCCAGCGACGGGGCTTCTTCCTGCACGCCGCCCGAATCGGTCAGCACCACGTGGGCCAGCTGCATCAGGCGCACGAAGGACAGGTAGTCGAGAGGCTTGATCAGGTGAACGTTCGCCAGCCCGCCAAGGTGCTCGGTCACCGGGCCCAGCACGTTGGGGTTGAGGTGAACCGGGTAGACGATCTGCATGTCGTCACGCGAAGCCAGGGTGCGCAGCGCCTTGCAGATGTCGAGAAAACCGTCGCCGAAGTTCTCGCGACGATGGCCGGTGACCACCAGTAACTTGCGTTTGGGGTCGAGGAAGTTGAACTGACGATCCAGCGCGACACGCAGCTGGCGATTCTGGTCGATGCGCTCGGCGGTCATCTTCAGCGCGTCGATCACCGTGTTGCCGGTGACGAAGGATTTACCCTGCAGCCGCTCACCCAGCACATTGCGGCGCGATTCGGCGGTGGGCGTGAACAGGTGATCGGAGATCAGATCAATCGTGCGGCGGTTCATCTCCTCAGGCCACGGCTGGTGGATGTCGCCGGTGCGCAGTCCCGCTTCGACGTGGCCCACGGGAATTCGGCGATGGAACGCCGACATCGCCGCGACCATGGCCGAGGTGGTGTCACCGTGCACGAGCACCTTGTCCGGCCGGGCCTGTTCGAGCACCGGGTCGATCGCGGCATACAGCGCGGCGGTCAGGGTGTTCAGGGTCTGCCCGGGCGTCATGACGTCCAGGGTGTAATGAGCTTTGAGGTCGAACATGTCCAGCACTTGTTGAAGCATGCTCTGATGCTGACCGGTGATGCAGATCTGCGAATCGATGCCAGGTTCTGAGGCCAGTGCCTTGATCAACGGCGCCATCTTGATGGCTTCCGGACGTGTACCAAAAATCGAAAGGACCTTCAGTCTGGAGTTTGCTCGAGCCATTCATTTCCCCCCGCGCATATATATGCGCCGCACGGCAGCGGCCTTGAGCGGCGATGGCTCAAGGCACTAGCGAGTTATAGTTACTGGCGGGCATTAAGATCGGAAGTTAATTCGACGTTCACTTCAATGTGAAAACGAGTAGTCCTTGGCACCCAAAACAGGAGGGATTATTAGCAGATAAAAAACGTATTGCAAAAGATTTTATAACGATTTTTATAACGTCATTAATTTTTAAACTTTTGCAAAATCGGGGAGTCAATCAAGGGTTTTGCCCTTGTTGCAGAGCCTTCCGAATGAGGTATTGCGGGGCGAACAAGTGTGCACTATTGCGCAGACGAGAGTAAAGCATTGAACTTCTGGACAGCGATTGCTGTCGGCGCGGACCGCGTGTTAGTTACTCGTTAGTGTAGTCAGAAAATGAGCAAAGGGATCCAAAGCTGACGAAAGGCATGAATACGAAACCGGTGCCTGACTGACGGCAAGTTCCAAGGCGCGATTGTATACAGCCGTCATTAGTTCCACGCTCCATTTAAGATAATTATCAAAGTGTCTTAGCGACTGTGCGCCGACGCGTGCGGCTAGTTACCGCACCGCGTCGGCGCAAGTTGGTCAGCGCTGAGGGATGTCATGCACCTGACTACACCAGATAGCGATTGAACCACTCAAGGGTTCTGTCCCACGCCAGTCTGGCGGCAGCTTCGTCGTAGCGAGGGGTCGAGTCATTGTGGAAGCCATGATTGGCGCCTTTGTAGACGTACGCCTGGTAGGTCTTGCCCGCCGCTTTGAGCGCCTGCTCATAGGCCGGCCAGCCGTCGGTGATCGGCTTGTCGAGTTCGGCGTAATGCAGCAGAAGCGGCGCCTTGATCCGGCTGACCTCTTCGGCCTTGGGCTGGCGGCCGTAAAACGGCACGGCGGCGCCCAGTTCCGGATACGCCACGGCGGCGGCGTTGCACACGCCACCGCCGTAACAAAACCCGGTGATGCCGACCTTGCCGGTGGACGCCGGGTGCGCCATCAACCATTCGAGGCCGGCGAAGAAATCGTTCATCAGCTTCTCGGGATCGACCTTCTGTTGCAGCTCACGGCCCTTGTCGTCATTGCCGGGATAGCCGCCGACCGAGGACAAGCCATCAGGCGCCAGCGCGACGAAACCGGCTTTGCCCAGTCGTCTGGCGACATCCTCGATATACGGATTGAGGCCGCGATTCTCATGCACCACAAGGACCGCGGGCAATTTACCGGTCGCCTTGGCCGGACGCACGAGGTAACCGCGCACTTGCCCGTTGCCTTTGGGCGAGGAGTAGGAAATGTATTCGGCGACGATGTCCGGGTCAGTGAACTGGACCTGTTCGGCCAACGCGTAATCGGGGCTCAGCGATGACAATATCGAGGTGGCCGTGAGGCCTCCGAGCGTGAACACGGCGGCACGGTCGAGAAATTCCCGGCGGTTGATCTTGCCGTGAACGTAGAAGTCATAAAGCTCGAGCAACTCGGGGGCGAAATCCTTGGCGGTGAGACGGGTCATCGGCGGGCTTCCTCAGCAGGTTCGGCCAGGGTCTGGATCTGAACCATCGGTTCAGACACGCGGCAAACGTCCTCATTAAAGCAGCCTTTCGCGCTGGCGCGGCATCACTGCGTCACACCGAAACACGCTCTGCGACGCAGCGGCGACCTGGCGTCGTGGGAGTGCGAAGGCCGATGTCACAACGCTTCCAGCCCCCACAACACCTGCAACACATGCCCGATGGCGCGTTCGACATCGCCTGCGCGATGCGCAATGCCGAGTTCGCGCCACAACGGCGGCTGCAATGGCCGCATGACGATCCGGCGCTCCGGCAGTGGCGTCGACGCCTCATGGGGCAGCAGTGTCGCGCCATAACCGGCCGCCACCAGGCTTTTGATTGCGTCGTTGTAGTTGAGCTGGATGCGCGGCGTTGGTTGCGGCCCTTCCGTGGCGAACCATTCGCCCACCTGCCGCGACAGACGCGTGCTGTTGTCGTTGAGGATCAACGGCTGCCCCGCCAGCCACGTGGGCGTGACGATGGAAGGAGCTGACCAGCGCGCCGGCAGGAACGCCATGACCGGATCTCGTCGCCACGGCTGGATCTGCAAACCTTTGACCGGCGTTTGCGGAAGCGCAATCACGCCGATGTCCAGGCTGCCGTCGAGGAGTTTGTGCAAGGTCTGCTGCGAGGTGAGCACGGCCACTTGTACGTCGATGCCGCTGTGGTGCTGGCCGAGGATGTCCAGCGCCTGCGGAATCAATTGCGCGATGACGCCGGTGGACGCGCCCAGCCGCACGCGCCCCGCCAGCCCCAGCACCTGCCGTTCGACGTCTTCGAGCGCCTGTTCGGCGTCTGCCAGCAGGCGCCGAGCGCGTTCGATCAAGGTCTCGCCAATGGCCGACGGCTGCACGCGGCCGCGCGTGCGCGACAGCAGCGCCCCGCCCACCCGGGCCTCGAGGTCGGCGATGTGCAGGCTGACCGTCGGCGGCGCCAGGTTCAGCACACGCGCCGCTTCGGCAAACGATCCATGATCAGCAATCGCGACCAACGTGCGCAGTCGGTCCAGACTGATTTCACGCATCCCCACCGTCCTCGTTCAGAAATCCTGAATTTCAACGTCATTAAATTCGACTTTTACTATCTTAACGGCTGCTCGAAGATGAACGCCATTGATCTCCTTCAGCGAGCACCGAACATGTCCATTCCAGTTGTATTCATCGACGGCGACCAGGGCACCACCGGGCTGCAGATCCACCAGCGCCTGCAAGGGCGAGACGATCTGCAACTGGTGACGCTGCCTGCCGCATCACGCAAAGACCCCGAGCGCCGGGCAGCCGCGATCAATGCCTGCGACATCGCGCTGCTGTGCCTGCCGGACGACGCAGCGCGTGCCGCTGTCGCCAGCATCAGCAACCCGGCGGTGCGCGTGATCGATGCCAGCTCGGCGCACCGTACCGATCCGGACTGGGTCTACGGCTTTGCCCAGATGAGCGAACGACACGATGAGGTCATCGCCCATGCGAGTCGGGTCAGCAATCCGGGTTGCTACCCAACCGGTGCGGTCGGGCTGCTGCGGCCATTGATCGACGCCGGTTTGGTGCCGCGCGATTATCCGATCAGCATCAGCGCCGTTTCGGGTTACTCGGGCAAAGGGCGTGCTGGCGTCGATGAATTCGAAGGCCCCGACGCTGCGCAAGCGACACCTTTTCAGGTCTACGGCTTGGGTCTTGCGCACAAGCACGTGCCGGAAATCCAGCAGTACAGCGGGCTGAACGAACGGCCTGTGTTCGTGCCGGCGTATGGGTCGTTCCGTCAGGGCATCGTGCTGACCATCCCGCTGCAACTGCGGCTTATGGCGCCAGGCGTCACCGGCGCCAGACTGCACGCCTGCCTTGAGCGGCACTACGCAGGCAGCGAGTTTGTCGAGGTCGTCGGGATGGATGAAGCCAAGGCAATGACCGGCCTGGACCCGCGGCAACTGAACGACACCGATCGCCTGCGTCTGATGGTCTTCGAAAATGCCGGTCACGTGCTGCTGGCGGCCGTGTTCGACAACCTGGGCAAAGGCGCCGCCGGCGCGGCCGTCCAGAACCTCAACCTGATGATCGCCGGCGCCTGAAGCCTGAGCGGAGGAACTGTGGGAGTGAGGTTGTTTGCGAAGATTGAATGCCAGCCGATGCATTTGCAGCGAATACACCGGCCTCTTCGTGAGCAAGCTCACTCCCACAGGAACCACCGGGCGTTTCCGAATTATCCTCCCAGGCACGAATCCTGTAGGAGCTCGCTCCTACAAGGTTGTGTGGCGTGGACGGGTATCGAGCCAGGCCGCAAAACTTGTGGGAGCGAGCTTGCTCGCGAAGGCTGATTTCCAGTCGATGCATCTCCACAGCATGTACCGGCCTCTTCCCGGCTGAAGCCGGTCCTACGGACGCTGCAAACGTTTCGTGGGACCGGCTTCAGCCGGGAAGGCGTCGGGTGTCGCCCCGTTAATCGAAGGTGGGTTTAAAGACAGTTGGCTCACTCCCACCTGGGCTATTCGGTGCCGAATGATTCCGCGTGCAAGCGCGTTCCTTCGATCAGATCAAAACCGTCGGATCAGATCTAGAGCCGCGTCTGCCGCAGGCGTAGGAGCGCACTCCTACACGTGTTGTGCGGCGTGGACGGGTATCGAGCCAGGCAGTAAAACTTGTGGGCAAGCCTGCTCGCGAAGGCTGATTTCCAACCACCGCATCCCCCCAGCATGCACCGGCCTCTTCCCGACTGAAGCCGGTCCTGCGGACGCTGCAAACGTTTTGTAGGACCGGCTTCAGCCGGGAAGGCGTCGGGTGTCGCGCCGTTGATCGAAGGGAAAGTCAAAGACCGTTGGCTCACTCCCACCTGCAAAGCCGCTCACCCGCCGATCAGGAAATTACCTGGGCGGGCGTCGTCGGGGGTTTCCAGTACGGGCACCTGGGCGTCGTCCTTCAGGTTCACGCCAGACAGTTTGCGGCGCCAGGATTCGCGCATGAGGTAAAGCAGCTTATGCGCCGCCATGGCGTAGCTCATGCCCTCGAGGCGGACGTTGGAAATGCAGTTGCGCGCGGCGTCGTTCAGGCCCACACGGGGCGCGTAGGTGAAATACAGACCCAGGCTGTCAGGCGAACTGAGGCCCGGTCGCTCGCCGATCAGGATCACCACCATCCTGGCCCCCAGCAGCTGCGCCACTTCATCGGCGACAGCCACGCGGCCCTGCTCCACCAGCGTCACTGGCGCCAGTGTCCAGCCTTCGGCAGTGGCCATCTCGTCGATGCGTTCGAGCATGGCCGGGCTATGACGCTGTACCGCCAGAGACGACAGCCCGTCGGCCACCACCAGCGCCAGATCGAAACCGTCGGGGTGTGCCTGCGCGTACTCGCTCAACCGCTCGACCGACACCTCCGACAAGCGACGGCCCAGATCCGGCCGCTGCAAGTAGATATGCCGATCCGGCGCCGAGCTTTGCACGGTCAGGGTCTCACGCTGACGCGCCGCCAGTTGCGCACTCAACGCTTCATGATCGAACGGCAGGTGCACGGCGTCCCGCGCCTGGGCGTGAGCGAACTGGAAGTCCAGTTGCGCCGACGTCGGCAGACTCGTGCCTGCATGGCCCAACGCGATGCGCGCCGAGGTCAGCGAGCGAAGCTGTCGCCAGGCATCGGCCTGGGCCGGGGACTTGCTGTGTTCATCGGTCATGGCCCATCCCTCATCACTGTCGATTGCATCAGCCATCGTTATTTCAGCTGCGCCAGCGCTTTGCGAAACAGCGGTGGCACGCCCTGCCCCAGACGCACGCCGCCGTCGTCCTGACGCAAGATGTCCATGCGCGTCAGCCACGCCTCGAACTCCGGTGCGGGCCGCAGCCCCAGGGTCTTGCGCGCATACAGGGCGTCGTGGAACGACGTGGTCTGGTAGTTGAGCATCACGTCGTCCGAACCCGGAATACCCATGATGAAGTTGATCCCCGCCACGCCCAGCAGTGTCAGCAACATGTCCATGTCGTCCTGATCGGCTTCGGCATGGTTGGTGTAGCAAATGTCGCAGCCCATGGGCACGCCCAGCAGCTTGCCGCAGAAGTGATCCTCAAGGCCGGCGCGAATGATCTGCTTTCCGTTGTACAGGTATTCAGGGCCGATGAAGCCCACCACGGTGTTGACCAGAAACGGCTTGAAATGCCGCGCAACACCATAGGCACGGGCCTCGCAGGTCTGCTGATCGACGCCATGGTGCGCATTGGCCGACAAGGCGCTGCCCTGCCCGGTTTCGAAATACATCAGGTTATCGCCCAACGGGCCGCGCTTTAGGCTCAGGCCCGCTTCATAGCCCTCGCGCAGGATTTCCAGGCTGATGCCGAAGCCGGCGTTGGCCGCCTCGGTGCCGGCGATGGACTGAAACACCAGGTCCAGCGGCACGCCTTTTTCGATGGCGGCCACCGACGAGGTCACGTGGGTCAGCACGCAAGACTGCGTCGGGATCTCGTAATGCCGGATCACGCCGTCGAGCATCTTCAGCAGTTCAGTGATCGCACTGTTGCTGTCGGTGGCCGGGTTGATGCCGATCATGGCGTCGCCGTTGCCGTACAGCAGACCGTCGAGCACGCTGGCGGCAATGCCCGCCGGATCGTCGGTCGGGTGGTTGGGTTGCAGGCGGGTCGACATCCGCCCTCGCAGGCCGACCGTGTTGCGAAAACGCGTGACGACGCGAATTTTCTGCGCCACCAGCACCAGATCCTGCACGCGCATGATCTTCGACACTGCGGCGGCCATTTCCGGGGTCAGCCCCGGCGCCAGCGCCTTGAGGCTCGCCTCGGTGGCGTCATCGCCCAGCAGCCAGTCGCGAAAGCCGCCCACCGTCAGGTGACTGACCGGCGCGAAGGCTGCCAGATCGTGGCTGTCCACGATGAGCCGGGTGACCTCGTCCTGCTCGTAGGGAATCAGCGCTTCGTTGAGGAAGCGCTTGAGCGGCACGTCGGCCAGCGTCATCTGCGCGGCGGCACGTTCGGCGTCGCTGGTGGCGGCGATCTCGGCGAGAAAGTCGCCCGAGCGCGCGGGACTGGCCTTGGCCATGAGTTCCCGCAGGCTGTCGAAGCGCCAGACCATGCCACCGATGCTGTGGGAAAAGCTCATGCGTACCCTTCCTTCTATC
Organism: Pseudomonas sp. efr-133-TYG-103a; assembly: GCF_030209235.1. Lineage (NCBI taxonomy): Bacteria > Pseudomonadati > Pseudomonadota > Gammaproteobacteria > Pseudomonadales > Pseudomonadaceae > Pseudomonas > Pseudomonas sp. efr-133-TYG-103a. Next base: position 213,797 of record NZ_JARVSK010000026.1, on the reverse strand, counting down.
GAATCAGGTGATTAACCAGCGACTGCAACAACCGCGCCGCGTCCGCGTACCAGCTTGCAGAACAGCGCGCCCACGGCCATCAGGCAGAGGAAGATGCCGCAGATCACCAGATTGAACCAGACCATCGCCACCAGACAGACAACGGCCAGCACCAGCGCGATGCCTGGCACGATCGGGTAACCCGGGGCGCGGAAGCTGCGCTCCAGATCGGGCTCGCTGCGACGCAGCTTGAACAGGCTGAGCATGCTGACGATGTACATCACGATAGCGCCGAATACCGACATGGTGATCATCGCGGCGGTCAGCGTCATGCCCTGCAGGTTGACCAGACCGTCGCTGAGAATCGCCAGGATGCCGACCACGCCACCGGCGAGAATCGCGCGGTGCGGCGTCTGGAAGCGCGACAGTTTAGCCAGGCTGGGCGGCAGGAAACCGGCCCGCGCCAGGGCGAAGAACTGACGCGAGTAGCCGAGGATGATGCCGTGAAAGCTTGCCACCAGACCGAACAGACCGATCCACACCAGCATGTGCATCCAGTTCGAGTTATTGCCGACCACGGTTTTCATCGCCTGTGGCAGCGGGTCGTTGATGTTCGACAGTGCGCGCCAGTCGCCCACGCCGCCCGCGAAAATCATCACGCCGATGGCCAGAACGACCAAGGTCAGGATCCCCGCGACGTAGGCACGTGGAATCGTGCGCTTGGGGTCTTTCGCCTCTTCGGCGGCCATCGCTGCGCCTTCGATGGCCAGAAAGAACCAGATGGCGAACGGGATCGCCGCAAAGATGCCGCTGATCGCCGGCAGGCTGAAGGTGTCGGAGCCCGCCCAGCCGCCGAGCACGAAGTTGCTGAAGCTGAAGCCCGGCGCGACGACGCCCATGAACACCAGCAGTTCGGCGACGGCGAGCACCGTTACCACCAGCTCGAAGGTGGCGGCAATGCTGACGCCCAGAATGTTCAGGGTCATGAACACGATGTACGCGCCAATCGCTGCGACGCGCGGATCGAGCGACGGATACTGCACATTCAGGTACGCCCCGATCGCCATGGCGATGGCCGGCGGAGCGAAGACGAACTCGATCAGCGTGGCAAGCCCGGCGATCATTCCGCCGGTGACGCCAAACGCGCGCAGACTGTAGGCGAACGGCCCGCCCGCGTTGGGGATCGCGGTCGTGAGCTCGGTGAAGCTGAAAATGAAGCAGGTGTACATCACCGCGACCATCAGCGTCGTCACCAGAAAGCCCAGCGTCCCTGCGGTGCCCCAGCCATAGCTCCAGCCGAAATATTCGCCGGAGATCACCAGGCCCACGGCCAGTCCCCACAGGTGCAGGGTTCCCAATGTCGGTTTGAGTTGTGAAGCAGTCATGTGCATTTACCCCGGTCGCCAGGTGACGTTTTTGTCTGATGTCGAGCATAGCCATGCTTGCCGGACAAGGCTTGACCGCACGGCACGCGGGTTGTCGTGTGCGGTCAAGTTCCTCGGGCTTTGGTGTGGGGTGCATCATGGCGGCGCACGATTGCAGTGCCGTGCTTGATTGCGGGTCATGATTGGCACCTCACGACACAGCGGAGTGGGTTGACCGGTAGCAATCCAAGAGGCCGCACCCAACCTGCAGGCGCGTGACTTGCCCCGCGACCGGCGACACCGTCGTTGCAAATCCATATCGCACGGCGTGCCTGGAAGAGCGCATGTATCGGTTTCATGGCCGCTTCGCAGCCGATCGCCGGACACGCCACGCGCCTGCAGCAGCTTTCAATACAACCCGTAGTCCGTAACAAGGTATGACATTTGCTTGAATGAAATTCATACACAGCACACAGGCCGCGCGTACCGATGCTTCATTCCTTCCTCTCCGGCGCCCAACCGACTCCATCCGCAAACAGCAATCGCGGGGTGTTGTCAGCTGCGGCCAACGGGCTGGACGGCTTTATCGTGCAACACGGTGGCGATCTGGATCGCGTGTTCGGCCGCGCCGGCATTGACCCGGAACACCTGTTGCACCCCACGCTGAGTTTGCCGCTGACCAACTACTGCAAAGTGCTCGAAGAGGCCGCGTGCCAGACCGGTTGCGACAACTTCGGCCTGCGTTATGGCCAGCAGTTTCAGCCTCAGGCGCTGGGTCTATTGGGCTACATCGGCTTGTGCTCGGCGACGCTGGAAGACGCGCTGATCAACTTCGCCCAGGCATTTCCGTTTCATCAGCACAGCACGCTGATCGAGCTGGTGGATCTGGGCGAGTGCTACCGCTTCGATTATCAGGTGCGTCATGGCGCGATCAACGAGCGCCGCCAGGACGCTGAACTGACCATGGGCATGGCCCTGAATCTGGTGCGCCACGTGCTGGGCCCTGACTGGGCGCCGCGACACGTGGCCTTCGAGCACGGCAGACCCCACGACTGGCACGAACACCGCGACGCGTTTCAGAGTGACGTGGGGTTCAGTCAGGCCTGCAACTCGCTGCTGATCCCCAAGCGCGACCTGATCGGCAAAGCCATGCCGGGCAGCGATCCGATTCTGTTGATGCTGATCAAGGACGCCATTCGCCAGCTCGGTGACAACGGCGGGGAAACCAGCCTGCTGGAACAGACCCGCCAGACGATCCAGCGCACGCTGCACCTGGGCGAACCTGCGCTCGATGAGGTCGCTCACACGCTCGGCCTTTCCGAATGGGCTTTGCAGCGCAAACTGCGTGAGCAAGGGCTGAGCTTCACGCAACTGGTGGACCAGATCCGTCAGCAATCGGCCATGGTCCACCTCAAGCAACCGGACATGAGCATCACGCGTCTCGCGTCCATTCTCGGCTATTCGGAAACCAGCGCGTTCTCCCGTGCCTTCAAGCGCTGGTTCGGGCTGAGTCCGAAGCAGTGGCGCAGCGCTGCAGCCAACCCTCAATAACGTCGACGCGTCAGGTCTGGCCGACAGTCGCAATCTGCAGATCGCGACCGCCTGCACGCCAAACGGCTGCACATGAATCGCCGCGTACCGATGCAGCGTTTTACTGCACGGCTCGCTGCAACGTCAGCCGCCGCAGACTGCCCATGCTCAGGAACGCCAGCGCACCGACCAGCGCATGGGCCGCAACCACGTACATGGCGCCGGAAAACGAGCCGGTGGACTGGACGATGTAGCCGATCACGATTGGCGTGAAGATGCCCGACAGGTTACCGAACATGTTGAACAGCCCGCCCGCCATTCCGGTGATTTCCTTGGGCGAGGTGTCCGACACCAGGGTCCAGTCGACGGCCACTACGCCTTTGCCGAAAATCGCCAGCGACATCAGAATGGTCACCACCCACATCGACTCGGTGAAATTGCAGAACACCAGCGTTGCGCCCATCGTCATGCCGCACACCAGCGGAATCTTGCGCGCCACTGACAGCGAGCAGCCTTTGCGGATCAGGAAATCGCACACGGCCCCGCCGCACAATGCGCCGAGCAAGCCGCAGATCCCGGGAATCGCCGCAATCGCACCGGCCTCCATGATGTTCAGGCCGCGCCCCTTGACCAGATAGACCGGGAACCAGGTCAGAAAGAAGTATTGCAACGAGGTGTCGCAGTACTTGCCCAGATAGATCGACCACATCATCGGGCTCTTGAGCAGCACTTTCAGGTCGGCAAAACGCGGCACGAACGCGCCGTTGGCTTTGGGCCGGTCCATGTCCACCTGCGCCCCGCCGTCGCGGAGATGCGCAAGCTCGGCGCTGTTGACGCCCGGATGATCGCATGGCGCCTTGACCCACTTGAACCAGACCAGGCTGACGAGAATGCCCAGCCCGCCCATGAACCAATAGACATGCTCCCAGCCATAACGGTGGGCGACGAAACCCATCGCGGGCGCCAGCAGCACCACCGACATGTACATCGAGGAGTTGAATATCACCGTCGCCAGCCCGCGCTCCTGCAACGGAAACCAGGCAGCGACGATGCGGCTGTTGGCCGGGTAGACCGGTGCTTCGATCAATCCCAACAGAAACCGCAGGAAAAACAGCGTGCCGATGGCCACGGGCACCGAGAAAAACCCGATCATGCCCTGCGCCACGGTGATGGTCGACCAGAGAAACAGCGATAAACCGTACACCCGAACCGAGCCGAATTTGTCCAGCAGCCAGCCACCGGGCAACTGGCCCAGCACGTAGGCCCAGGCGAACGCCGAAAACATGTATCCCAGCGTCACCGAATTGATCCCCAGCACTTCAGTCAACGCTGAGCCGGTGATGGACAACGTGGCGCGGTCACCGACGTTGATGGCGGTGACGATGAACAGCATCGCCAGAATGGAATAACGCACTTTGCTGCGAACGGCGGTGGCGACCGCCGGTGCGGCTGCTTGAGCGGTGTTGGTGTGTTCCACATGAAAGCCCTCATTTTGTTTTTATAGATCGGCCAGCAAGGGCGCCCCGCAGGAGGCGCTCCCGGTCATGCAAAGAAGATGTCGTGATCGGATGATCAGGGCCGCGAGCCAACCTCAGCGGTCTGCGCGGTCCAGGCTCTGGTCTGTTCACTCAAGGACAGGCCCAGGCCGGGGCGAGTCGGCACCAGCATGCGGCCGTCACGGGTTTCCAGACGCTCGTTGAACAGCGGTTCCAGCCACTCGAAATGCTCGACCCAAGGCTCGGTCGGATAGGCCGCCGCCAGATGCACGTGCAATTCCATGGCGAAGTGCGGGGCCAGCATCAGACCGGCCTGCTCGGCCATCGCGGCGACTTTCAGATACGGCGTGATGCCTCCTACCCGGGGTGCATCGGGCATCAGGAAATCGGCACCGCGCAGTTTGATGAATTCGGCGTGCTCGGCCACGCTGGTGAGCATTTCGCCGGTCGCAATCGGCGTATCGAACTGCTGCGCCAGCGCGGCGTGGCCCTCGGCGTCGTAGCAGTCCAATGGCTCTTCGATCCAGATCAGGTTGAATTCTTCGAAGCGGCGGCACATGCGCTGCGCGGTAGGGCGATCCCACTGCTGGTTGGCGTCGACCATCAGTGGAAAGTCGTCGCCCAGATGTTTGCGCACCGTGGCGACCCGATGCAGGTCAATGGCGCAATCAGGCTGGCCAACCTTCAGTTTTATGCCGCCGATGCCCTTCTCACGAGACATGTCGGTGTTGTGCAACAGTTGCTCCAGCGGCGTATGCAGGAAACCGCCGGAGGTGTTGTAGCAGCGCACCGAATCCCGGTGGGCGCCGAGCAATCGAGCCAGGGACAGGTTGGCACGCCGGGCTTTGAGGTCCCATAACGCGACGTCGAAGGCACCGATGGCCTGAGTCGACAGCCCGCTGCGTCCCACAGACGCGCCGGCCCAGCAGAGCTTGGTCCACAGCTTGGCGATATCGCTGGGATTCTCGCCGATCAGCGCCGGCGCGATTTCCCGGGCGTGGGCGAACTGGCCGGGACCGCCGGCGCGCTTCGAGTAGCTGAAACCCAGGCCGCAATGGCCGTCCGTGGTTTCGATTTCGGCAATCAGAATGGCGATCTCGGTCATCGGCTTTTGCCGTCCGGTCAGCACCTTGGCATCGCTGATCGGATTGGCCAGCGGCAGAAACACCGATGACACCTTGACCCAGGCGATCGTGTCGGCATCCGAAGAGATGGTGTTTTGTTGTTGTACGAGCATGGCAAGCGCCCCAGATTCGTCTACTGAAAATGCGATGTCACCGTTATGATTGCGCAATCATCGCAAGCATCAAAAAAGGCGATCGGCGTCGAAGGACGGATCACCTTGAGCGGGATACTACACTGATTGCGCAATCATTCAACACCGCGTCTGTCGGTTGGTGAATAGAACGGGCATCAGGTGCTGGCGCGATCGATCAATGAGAACCCGGTGTCCACGCGCACAGGCTTGTCCCCGGACGTGTGTTCCTGAAAGCGGTCGAGCAAGGCCTGAGCGACCTGCAGACCGATACGATTACCGTCGACGCGCACCGTCGAAAGTGCTGGATACACTTGGGCAGCGCTGCTCAGATCACCGAACCCCATGACCGCGACATCCTCGGGTACGCGCAGGCCACGGCTGGCCGCTTCCGCGAGGACGCCTTGGGCCACCGTGTCGGAACTGCACACCACGACATCCGTACCAATGCCGCGCTCCAGCAGCCTGGCCAGCCCTTCCCTGCCGGTCTGCAGCGTCGCCGGCGGCGCCAGCAATTCCATTGGCACGTCGTCGACGCCGTGTCTTTTCAGCTCGGCAATCAGGCTGTTGCAACGCCTGACGCCACGTGGATCGCCGATCGTCACCACGGAGAAACGCTTGTAGCCTTTGCCCAAGAGATGGCGGGCGGTCTCTTCCCCGACTTTTTCATGGGAAAAACCCACCAGCATGTCGATAGGGTCTTCGCTCAGATCCCAGGCTTCCACCACCGGGATCCCGGCTTGGGCCAGGCGCGCGCGGCTGGATTCGGTGTGCAGTGTGCCGGTCAGGACGATGCCATCCGGACGCCGCCCCAATACTGCTTCCAGCAGTTTTTCTTCCTGCTCCGCGTCATAGCCGGTCAGCCCCAGTAACGTCTGATAGCCGGCCTGGGTCAAACGATCCATCAGCGCCTGCACGGTGTCCGCGAAAATCGAGTTGGCAATCGTCGGCAGGAATATCGCCACCAGCCGGCTCTTGTTGCTGGCCAGACCGCCCGCCAGCATGTTCGGCACATAACCGGTCTTACGCACGGCCTCGCGTACCTTTTCGCGAGTGTCTTCGCTGACCAGATCCGGCCGATGCAGCGCCCGCGAAACGGTCATCGGCGACACACCGGCGACTTTGGCCACATCGATCAAGGTGAGGCTTGATACCTTTCTGGGCTCTGACAACGACGTACCAGCGGCAGGTCTGCCTGGTTTTTTCGGCATGAACGGTTCCGGATTCAACGCATGGGGGGCTGGCGCGATGTCGATGCGTCTCGCGCCGAGGGGCAATTTAACAAAGCCTGTGGGCGCAAGCACTGGCTTAATGCATCCCGGGTAGACGCAGCGTTTTGTTCAGCAGACCTCTGCAACCTGCAGACGAGCCCGTGCCCGTCCGCGCCGCTTACCGCTGCTTACGCCCCAGATCCTGCAACCAGTCGTTCATGTTGCCCGGCAGCAGCAGTTCGTGGCGGGCGCGAGAGCTGGCGGTGTAGAGCAGCGAGCAGACGCTGGCCAGTGAGTGGGTCGAACCTTCGCGGGGCGGGCGCATGAGGTCGCGGGACAGCAGCACGCAGTCGAATTCCTGGTTTTTCACGTCCTCCACCGTCGCCAGTTTGAGGATGGCTGACGGATCGCTGCAAAACCGCTGCGCCGTCTCGACGAAGTCCTGCAGACGCTTGCCCTGCCCCAGCCACTCGTGCACGGCCTTGAATTCGTGGCTGGCGCCCATGGCCGAGGCCAGGGCGTCCCAATAGGCATAGCGGAAAATCAGCCGGTGCTGCGGCCGCAGGTCTTCGCAATACAACCCGTCCAGGCCTTTGACGAACAGGGTCAGGTGTTCGAGGGTTCTGGCAGGCAACTGAAAGCTCGCGCCGGCTTCGCTCAGGCGCCTGAACCAGGCGAACAGCCCCCATTCGTTGGCCACCAGAATCGTCGTTGGCTTGTCGGGAATCGGCATGACGCCGTGGCCGATGATGCGCGTGGGATGCGGCGCACGGCCGACGAAGCCTTCCTTGATGTCGCTGGGGTGCAGCTGGATCAGCGGATCCAGCACGTCGGCCATCTGCTTGCCGGCGCGAATCGATTGCGTCATGAAGCGCTGGCGGATGAAACCGCCGTGGCGGGTCGCCTTGCCGCTCAACTGCTGGAATTCGTCACCCAGGGTGATCACCGCCTGAGGGCTGCGATCGAGGATCTGCACCATCGGGGCGGTCAGCTCATGGCTTTCGTCGATGATGATGTGACTGTAGTTCTCGGGAATGACTTCCGAGGTCAGCGACAGGAACTTGATGCGCTGGGCGTTGCGAATCGGCAGCCGGATGTGCGGCGCAGAGGGCCGCACCGTTTCGCGCCACAATAATCGGCTGTATTCGAGCAGCATGGCGATGTCCGCCTGACTGGCCGCGTGCCCCAGGGACGGCAGATGCCGCGCCTCGATGTGCGGCAGCGGCGACAGGCAGAAACTGTGGACCGTGGCGCGACAGACTCGCGCCACGTCCCGAGGATAGAGCTTGCCGACGCTCTGCAGGTTCAGCCATTGCGCCACTTGCAGGTCGTCCACCAGCGAGCTGGCACTGGTGCGCTGCATGTCGCTGTTGCGCCAACCCTGAGAGGTCAGGTCGCGGTTGAGCAACAGGTTGGCCATGTGACCAAAGGTGCAGGCGTTGATGCGGCTGTCGGGACTGGACTGCAGGACGCGCTCGCGCAGGGCGGCGACCTGCGCGGGGAATGTGGCCATGAGCAGGGTCGTGGCCGGATCGAGCACTTCGAAGAACTTCGCCAGCAGAAAGGTCTTGCCCACGCCAGCATAGGCCTGCAGATGAAACGACTCGTCCGTGCACACCTGAAACTCGTCGAAGATCCGACTCTGCTGATCGCTCAGGCGCAGCACGTCGCCGGTCGCCAGCACGATGTCACGGGTCAACGGCTCGAGGGTCTGGCGATGACGCAGGCCAAAGCCGAAGTCCCACTGCCCTTCCTCGTCCAGATAGGCCTGAGCCTGGACCTCGTGTTCCTCAAGCAAGGCAACCCCTGCGATCTCGAGCACCGTCAGGCTGGCGGCCAGGTTTTCGGCGTTGAAACGCATGCGTACCAGATCGGCAAACGCACCGCCGCCCTCTTCTACCGAACCGGCAGCGCGCATGACATCGTCGAGCATGCGCTCCAGCATCTCGACCGCGATGCCCTGTCCGATCAACGCCTTGAGATTGAGCAGCAGCATCAAGGCAGCCATCTGCGCACGGCTCGCCACGCCGAGGAAGTCGTTCAGCGACTCACCGGCCGCCAGCGCCTTGACGACCTCGTCGGTCAGCGGCAGAAACAGCGAAGGCGGTGGGGCAAAAAGGCTTGGCGAACTCATTGCTTGGGCAGTGTCCTGGTGAAGGCGGTGACGCGGGATGTGACTGGCGGCTGATGATATGCGAAAACGGCCGCGAACAGTCCCGCGGACGCCCCCTGCATCAGGCCCGTTCAGCCGAATCGCTGCCAGCCCGATCGCCACACCGCACACACCTGCTGCGCCAGGCTCATGCCGCAACGCCGCCCGGCCGGCCTGTCCTGATCAGAAATCCAGCTTGGCCCGCGCCACCAACTGACGTGGCTCGCCGATGGCGATGGCGGGCGAACCCAGGCCGCTGGACGAGGTGTAGTACTTCTCGTCGAACATGTTTTTCAGGTTCAGCTGGAGGGTCAGATCGCGCTCGTCCAGCTTCATCTTGTAAGAGACGAACGCGTCGGCGACCTTCGACGACGGCAAGTAATATTCCTTGCCAGCGCCATCGTTGACGCCCCAGCGGCTGGCGAAACGCGCACCGGCACCGGCGCGCAGATCCCCCGCGCCGACGTGGCCGAAGTCGCGCGTCAGGTACAGCGCGCCCGTGTGCTTCGACACACCGTCCAGCGGCTCGCCCTTGAGTACCGGATCTTCCAGCACTTGGGTGTCGGTGTAGGCGTAGCTGCCGGTCAGGCTCCAGCCCTCGTTCAACTGGCCGGTGATGTCGGCTTCCAGGCCACGGGAACGCACCTCGCCCGAGACCCGCGTGCAGGTCTCGGTGCCGCAGGGCTCGCTGGTCTGCACGTTCTTCTTGTTGATGTTGAACAGCGCGACGGTCGCCGTAATCGCGTCGTTCTGAAACTTGGTGCCGATCTCATAAGACTTGCCTTCTTCGGGCGGCAGGCTCTCGATCGGCGTTGCAATCGAGGTGTTCGGGCGGAACGATTCGGTGTAGCTGCCGTACACCGACCAGTGCGGCTGAATCAGGTAAACCAGACCGACGCGCGGCACGACCTTGCTGTCCTTGACGTCGGCGCCGACGATGAACGGACGGCCCTTGCCGGTGAGCTCGTCGAACGCGTCGTAACGCAGGCCGGCCTGGAAAATCCACTTTTCGCCCAGGTGCATGGCGTCCTGAACGAAGAATGCATGGGTGCGCAGGTGGTCGATCTGGTCGCTGTTCGGTGCACTCACCGTGGAAGGCTTTGGCGTGACGCCGTAGACCGGGTCGTTGTAGTTGAAGTCGGTCTTATTAGGGCTGCGATAAAGATCACCCAGCTCGCGATCATTCTTCATGTAGTCCGCGCCGATCAACAGCTCATGACGCACATCGCCCCAGTACAGATTGCCCAGCGCGTTGAGGGTGGCGGTGTGAGCGAACTGCACGGCATCGCGGGTGGCGTCGCCGCGCCGGGTCACGGCGCCGGTCGTGAAGTCGGCCGACATGAAACGCGACTGGTAGTCGTTGTAGTAGTTGCGGCTGTACGCGTAACCGGTGCGCAGGGTCCAGTCGTCGTTCAAGCGATGGTCCATGCGCAGGTCCAGGGAGTCGGAGCGCCCGGTGGTCACGTTGAACGGCTCGTCCAGACGACGCTTGCGCGGGATGTCCAGCACCTTGCCGGTGGTGGTGTTGATCTGCGTGCCACGGTCGAAAGGGACCGAATATTCCATGTGCTCGTAAGCCGCCGACACGGTGGTGTCGTCGCCGTACCAGGCCAGCGACGGCGCGATCACCGACTGGTCGATGCTGCCGAAATTGCGCCAGTAGTCGTAATTCTGTTTGTCGGCGATGACCCGATAGGCCAGCCCGTTGGTGCCGATCGGTCCCGTCAGGTCAATCTGCTCACCGCCGCCACCGAAGCTGCTGCCGAACACAGAAATGGAGTGGGCGTCCACCAATTGCGGTTTCTTGGTCACGACGTTGATCACCCCGCCCGGATCCTGCACGCCGTAAAGCATGGACGCCGGGCCCTTGAGCACCTCGATGCGCTCGGTGGTCGGGGTGAAGTTGCGCGCCTGCACCGACTGCATGCCGTCGCGCATGATCGAGTTGTCGCGGTTGGTGCCGAAGCCACGCTTCTGAATCGCGTCCTGCGTGCCGCCCAGCGTGTTGCCTTGCTTGACCCCGCTGACGGCGTTGATCGCCTCGTCCAGGCTCGACGGCTGCCGGTCCTCGATCACCCGATTGGTCACCACGTTGACCGTGGCCGGGGTCTCCAGCAGCGGCGATTCGGTGCGCGTGGCGACCGTGGACTTGCGCGCCTGATAGCTTGTGCGGCTGTGCTCCGTCTCGCTGACGTCGGCTTGCGAGCTGGCATCGATATTAACGGCATCCAGCTGCATCTCTTCAGCGCTGACCCATGTGCTCAGGCCCAGAGAACACAACAGTGCAGTGGCCGAACATAACCCCAGTAACGGAGCGAAACGAAGCGCGGGACGGGCGCAGACACGAAAACCGGATAGAGCTGTCATGAACGGTAGACCTGAGGTATCGAGTGGTGAGGGCGTGCGTCGTTAAACGCATCGATTCTCACTACACGGATGCCAGCAGGATTTACCTCACATGCTTTTCGAAAATAATTCTGGGGCCACTGGGTCGACGCGGTGCTTTTATATTCTGCCCTGCAGCGCCTGAAAGTCAGTCTTCGTCCGATGGCGGCCCCGAGCAAGCGCGCTCCTACGCCTGCGGCCGAACCGGTTTGATGTCGAGTTCATTGCGACGCCTGCGGCAGAGGTGTCTGAAAGGGGATTGAATGACGTTGATTACGCCCGCACGGCAAGAGGAGTGGCCGAGGGCTGAACGCGACCTGAACACATGCACAAATTCTGGAGAAAGCAAAAAAACAAGTATGCTCATTCAATAATGAGTATCATTATGTTACACCCTGGCTGAATGCGAATGGCTGTACTACGCATTCAGGCCGCACACCCTATCAGATTTACACCGGTGATAAATGCTCGTTCCTTTTTTGATCATGTTGCGCGAAGGGATTGAAGCCGCGCTTATCGTTGGCATCATTGCCAGTTACCTGAAGCAGACGGGCCGTGGCGAGTGGATGCCAGCGGTCTGGATCGGCGTTTTCCTCGCCGCAGCCCTTGCCCTGTTCGTCGGTGGCGGCCTTGAAATGGTCAGCGCCGAATTCCCGCAGAAGCAGCAGGAACTGTTCGAAGGCGTGGTGGGCCTGGTCGCCGTGGTCATCCTCAGCTCCATGGTCGTGTGGATGCGCAAGGTCGCGCGTTCGGTCAAACACGATCTGCATGAATCCCTGGACGCCGCCCTCGCTGGCTCGAAAAACCAGACCTACGCGCTGATCGGCATGGTGTTCTTCGCCGTCGCCCGCGAAAGCCTTGAAACCGTGTTCTTCCTGCTCGCCGTTTTTCAGCAGAGCGAAGGCGTGTCCGGCCCGGTCGGCGCGCTGCTGGGTCTGATCATCGCGGTGTGCGTGGGGGTCGCCATCTACAAAGGCAGCCTGCGCCTGAACCTGAGCAAATTCTTCCGCTACACCGGGTTGTTCATTCTCGTGGTCGCGGCCGGCATCCTCGCCAATTCGGTGCGCTCGCTGCATGAAGCCGGCGTGTGGAACCACTTCCAGGACGTGGTCTTCGACATCAGTGCCACGCTGCCGATGGACGGCCCGACCGGTTCGGTGCTGGCTGGCATGTTCGGCTATCAGGATGCACCGACCGTCAGCGTACTGGTGGCCTACCTGGCTTACCTGATCTTCGCGCTGGTCCTGTTCTTCAAACCTCAGGCGCGGGTGGTGAGTCTGCCCACCCGTCCTGCGCACGAACACGGCCACTCACCTTCAGTTACGAACAAATAAGGGCAACCATGACCACCAGTCCCACCGGCCTTCCTCCACAGAAAGCCAAGCCTTCACGCGCCCTGCAATTCGCCGTCGCAGGCTCGGTGATTCTGATGATCGCCGCAGGCGCGATGTTCTACTTCGCCTCGCAGGCTGCGCAAAAGAAACGCGTTGCCAACAGCGGCAACGAAACCGTGGTCACGATCCACGCCAGGAATTGCGAGCCTAATGCGATCACGGTACCGGCCGGCAAGAATGCATTTCGCATCGTCAACGCCTCCGACCGGGCCGTCGAGTGGGAAATCCTCGACGGCGTGCTGGTCGTCGAAGAACGCGAAAACATCGTGCCGGGCCTGAGCCAGATCATCAACGCGAACCTGCAGCCCGGCGATTACGCCATCACCTGCGGCCTGTTGAGCAACCCGCGCGGCACCCTGCACGTCACCGCCACGGCCGAATCCGACGCCGCCGCCAAGGCGCGTCCGTCGATGGTCGCGTTCATCGGCCCGCTGTCCGAATACCGCGTTTACCTGAGCACCCAGAGCAGCGCGCTGATCCGCGCCGTCAACGACCTGCAGCAGGCCATCGAAAGCGGTGACCTGGCTCAGGCTCAGCAAGCGTATGCACCGGCTCGCGCGGCGTATCAGCGCATCGCCCCGGCCGCGCAGCGTCTGGCCGAGCTGGACAATGCCATCAACGCCCGTGCCGATTACTTCGAGAAGCGTGAGCAGGACCCAGGCTTCAGCGGCTTCCATCGCATCGAATTCGGTCTGTTCTCGCAGAAATCGGTCGAGGGCCTGACGCCCGTCGTGCAGAAGCTGCAAAGCGACATCGCCACGCTCAAGCAGCAGTTGCTGGCGCAGAGCATCGCACCGGAACAGCTGGCCAGCATGATCGTGCGCACCATGCGCAGTCTGGCGGAGATCCGCAGCAACGGCGAAGAAGAGCGCTACAGCCACATCGATGTCACCGGCTTCGCCGCCAATCTGGAGGGCACCCGCAAGGTCATCGAGCTGCTGCGCCCTTTGCTGGCCAAGACCTCCGGCGACGTGCTGAAAAAGATCGACAGCGCCACCACCGGTCTGGACGACCAGTTGTTGATGCTCAAGACCGACAACGGCTTCAAGCCGTATGACCAGGTCAGCGCCGAACAAAGAAAACAAATCGCAGACAAGGCCAAGGCACTGGCCGATGCACTCGATGGAATCGATCCGGCCCTGGGCCTCTCCGGCCTGTAAGCGTGCCCGGGCGGGTGCCGATGCGCCCGCCCGGACCTGAAACCAGAACGAAGACAGTATCCACATGAAAGATTCAGATCCAACCAACGCTCCCGTCTCCGTTGACCGTCGCCGTGTCCTGCTGGGCCTGGGTGCGGCCGGCGCCGCCATCGCCGGCGCCAGCCTGAGCGGTAATGCATTGGCCGCGCCTGCGCCAGCGCAAGTCACTGAAGCGCCGAAAAGCGAGAAGACCCAGGATCACAACGAGTTTCACGGTGTGCACCAGAGCGGCATCGTCAACCCGCGTCCCACCGCCGGCATGATGGTCTCCTTCGACGTGCTGGCTCAGGACCGCGAAGACCTGGAGCGCATGTTCCGCACGCTCAACGAGCGGATTTCCTTTCTGATGACCGGCGGCGCCGTACCGCAGGTGGACCCGAAACTGCCACCGCTGGATTCCGGCATTCTTGGCCCGGTGGTCACCCCGGACAACCTGACCATTACCGTTTCCGTGGGCGATTCGCTGTTCGACGAGCGTTTCGGTCTGGAACACGTCAAGCCCAAGCGTCTTCAGCGCATGGTCGGCTTCCCCAACGACGCGCTGGAAGCGGACTGCTGTCACGGCGACTTGAGCATTCAATTCTGCTCCAACGCCCCGGACAGCAACATTCACGCCCTGCGCGACATCGTCAAAAACCTGCCTGACCTGCTGCTGGTGCGCTGGAAACAGGAAGGCACGGTTCCGGCGCAGGCTCCGCTCAAGCCGGGCCAGCCACCGGAAAGCGCGCGCAATTTCCTGGGTTTCCGCGACGGTTCCGCCAACCCGGATTCCAACGACCAGAAAGCGATGAACGAGTTGGTCTGGGTGCAGCCCGGCAGCGACGAACCGGCCTGGGCCGCGAACGGCAGCTATCAGGCGGTGCGGATCATCCGTAACTTCGTCGAGCGCTGGGACCGCACGCCGCTGCAGGAACAGGAAGCGATCTTCGGCCGCGTCAAAGCCACCGGGGCGCCGATGGACGGCAAGGCCGAGACCGACGTGCCGGACTACAAAAAGGACCCGGAAGGCAAGATCACCAAGCTCGACGCCCACATCCGTCTGGCAAACCCGCGCACGCCGGACAGCCAGCGCAACCTGATCCTGCGTCGCCCGTTCAACTACTCCAACGGCGTGAACAAGAACGGTCAGCTGGACATGGGGCTGTTGTTCATCTGCTACCAGTCGGACCTGGAAAAAGGCTTCATCACGGTGCAGACACGCCTTAACGGCGAGCCGCTGGAGGAATACCTCAAGCCGGTTGGCGGCGGTTATTTCTTCACCCTGCCGGGCGTCGTCGACAGTCACGATTTCATTGGCCGGTCACTGCTGGCTGCCGCTTCTGCTGTAAAAACAAAAACTGCCTGACAACCCTTACCTCACAGGAAGAGCTCCATGAAAAAGTCGCCTCTCGCGTTGTTGCTTACCCTTGGCTTGTTGCAGACCCCGATGTCCGTCTTCGCAGCCACCGCTCCGCTGGATCTGGTCACGCCGGTTTCGGACTACAAGATTTACGTCACTGAAAACGTCGACAAGCTGGTGACCGATACCCAGAAATTCACTGACGCCATCAAGAAAGGCGACGTGGCGACTGCGAAGAAACTGTTCCCGACCACGCGTATCTCCTACGAGTCCATCGAGCCGATCGCCGAGCTGTTCAGCGACCTGGACGCGTCGATCGACTCCCGCGAAGACGACCACGAAAACGGCGTGAAAGCCGACGACTTCACCGGTTTCCACCGCCTGGAGTACGCGCTGTTCTCGCAGAACACCACCAAGGACCAGGCTGTTTTCGCCGACAAGCTGCTGGCTGACGTGAAAGAGCTGCAATCGCGCATTGCCGACATGACCTTCCCGCCGGAAAAAGTGGTCGGCGGTGCTGCGGCGCTGATGGAAGAAGTCGCTGCGACCAAGCTGTCCGGTGAAGAAGACCGTTACAGCCACACTGACCTGTATGACTTCCAGGGCAACGTTGACGGCTCGAAGAAAATCGTCGACCTGTTCAAGCCGCAACTGCAGAAATCCGATGCAGCGTTCGTCGCCAAAGTCGACAAGAACTTCGCCACGGTCGACAAGATTCTGGCCAAGTACAAAACCAAGGATGGCGGTTACGAGACCTATGACAAGGTCAAGGAAAACGACCGCAAGGCCCTCGCTGGCCCGGTCAACACCCTGGCAGAAGACCTGTCGCAAATGCGCGGCAAACTCGGTCTGAACTGAGTTTCAACGCATTAAAAAACCGCCTGCCGATTACTCGTCAGGCGGTTTTTTTATGCTTTTGATTCTCTGCCCGGAGGGCGTAGGAGTCCGGCTTGCCGACGATCTGCCGGGAACCGGCAGTAAACCCTGCTGGCTTGGTGTGTCTGAAGAACCGCATCCGCTGATTTCAGGACTGCTGCGCAGCCCATCGTCGGCAAGCCAGACTCCTACGCCCTCCGGGCAGAATCAAAAGCGAGACTGAGGCAGCACGATCAAATCCCGCTGAACCAGTTATACCCCTGATCCTCCCAGTACCCGCCCGGATAATCGTTGGTCACGAAAATCTCGACGATGTGCTTCGGATTCTTGAACCCCAGTTTGGTCGGTACCCTCACCCGCAGCGGATAACCGTAATCCGGCGGCAAGGCCACCTCGCCGAAATCCAGCGCCAGCAAGGTCTGCGGATGCAACGCCGTCGGCATGTCCAGGCTCGAGTAATACCGGTCAGCGCACTTGAACCCGACGAACTTCGCCGTGGTGTCCGCGCCCACATGCTCGAGGAACGTCTTGAGCGGCACCCCGCCCCACTGCCCGATCGCGCTCCAGCCCTCTACGCAGATCAGTCGCGTGATGTCACTGCGCTGCGGCAATTTGCGCAAGCCATCCAGTGTCCACGGCGCCTTGTCCCGCACCAGCCCCGATACACCCAGCTTCCAGTCCGCCACGTCGAGATCCGGGATATCGTCCTCGGAATAGAACGCGTTGAACGGAAACGGGTTTCTGATCTGCTCCTTCTTGAACGTCGGCGCCAGTTTCTGCCCGCTGAACAGCCAGGCCTGCACCCGGTCATTCCAGCGCGACATGGCCCACAGCACTTTATCCACCTGATCGCCGTCCTGCAGGTTGCAACCGGTGAGCATGGCCATGGCGCCGACCGTCAAGCCGCCTCGCAGAAAGTTGCGGCGCTGGATACTTTCCAGCTGGCTCAGTTGCGCAGGCTCCAGCCTGACGCGCTGGATGGCGCGTTTTTTCGGCTCAATCATGTTCGACCTTCCCGTTTTCAACTGGCCGTACGCCGCCGGTGATCATCGGCAGCAAGGTTTTCGGCACCATCAACACCAACGCCAAATGCACCACGACGAATGCGCCGATCGCCGCCATCGCCGCGAAATGCACGAAGCGGGCGAAATCGTAGCCACCGAACAACGCGGTCAGTTCCTGCAGTTGAATCGGTTTCCAGATCGCCAGTCCCGACACCACGATCAACACGCCCGCGGCTAGCACCAGCCAATACATCAGGCGCTGCACGGCGTTGTACACGCCCTTCTCGTGCCTTAGGCGAAAGCGCAGGGCGTCGAGCAGATCGCGTTTGACTGCTTTCGGGGAGACGGGCAGAAAATCCCGTTTGAAGTGCTTGCTGAACAGGCTGTACAGCACGTAGATCAGGCCGTTGATCACCAACAGCCACATCACCGCGAAGTGCCAGGCCAGCGCGCCGCCCAGCCAGCCGCCGACGGTGAAGTCCTTTGGAAAGGTAAAACGGAACAACGGCGAGGCGTTGTAGATGCCCCATCCGCTCATGAACATGCAGACCATGCCGAAGGCGTTGATCCAGTGCGTCAGGCGAATGGGCCAAGGATGAATTCGGTTTTTTTTCATCTTGAAAGGCTCTTCATGGATGAATGTGGTGAGCCGGGCCTTGCAGGAGCGCACTCGCCCGCGATTGCCGTGTGTCAGATCATTGTTCGTATCAGACAGACCGCCATCGCGGGCAAGCGCGCGCCCATCATGGACGCAATGCGGTGCATATCACGCACCGCCGCCGCTTACATCGG
The DNA here is from genome assembly GCF_030209235.1 of Pseudomonas sp. efr-133-TYG-103a. Taxonomy (NCBI): domain Bacteria; kingdom Pseudomonadati; phylum Pseudomonadota; class Gammaproteobacteria; order Pseudomonadales; family Pseudomonadaceae; genus Pseudomonas; species Pseudomonas sp. efr-133-TYG-103a. The sequence goes on along the minus strand of NZ_JARVSK010000026.1, from coordinate 195,821 downwards.
TGGCTGGAAGCCGTCCTTGCCGACCGCTACACCACGGGCGGTCTTGCCGTCTTCACCCGGGAAGACCACGACCTTGGCGCCCTTGACCAGCTGGTCGACCTTGCCCGCTTCAACGTAAGCGATCGGCACGTCTTCCGGCACGACCAGTTGCTTCTCGCCGCCTTTGTAGCCGACGCTCAGCGTGCGGCCGTTGGCCTTGCTCAGCTTGCCCACGGTGCCGTTGGTCATGGTGCCGGTGCTGCCATCGGCATTCTGCCAACCGTAGTGACCTTCGCCGCTGCCCTTCAGGCTAGCCTCGAACACGGTCACTTCCAGCGCTTTCAACGAACCGTCGGCCTGCGGGATGGCGGCGGAGCCGATGAAGCTGTCGGGCTTGATCGATTCGATATCGGTCTTGGACACCAGCCGGATGCCGGTCTGGTCAGTCAAGCCGATGCTCTGATGTGCGCCCGAGCGGGTGGTGAAGTTCAGGGTCTTGTTGTCGACACTGTCGACTGTCCCGCGCAGTGGCTTGACCACCGGCATGTCAGCGGCAGCGGCAATAACGGCGGCGCCGAGCATGAGCACGCCGAACGTGGTGGACAGAGCAGTCTTCATCTTCATGTGAACATTCCTTGAGGCAGTTTCGAGAGTCGTGCTGGAGGGGCATGACGTGTTGAACGAAGGCCATCCTGTACCCGCAACCGGCACACCACAATGACCGGGCGATGACATTTTTGTCATTCGCACGACGCCCCGATCACCCCTCGGATCAATGACAAAAATGTAATCGGCCGCGCCCGGCCAGTTGGTTACACTCCACATCCGACGCGGCATGCAGCCGGGTTGCAGGCCCCCGATCCGACATGCCATGCCGGTGACAGCGCCACGACGTGAAGCGAGCCCGACCGACGATGCACATTCTGCTTATCGAAGACGACACCAAAACCGGTGAGTACCTGAAGAAGGGGCTCAGCGAGTCCGGCTACAAAGTGGACTGGACCCAGCACGGCACCGACGGCCTGCACATGGCGCTGGAGCACACCTACGATCTGTTGGTGCTGGATGTGATGCTGCCGGGCATCGATGGCTGGCAGATCATCGAAATCCTGCGCGCCAGGCAAGACGTGCCCGTATTGTTTCTCACCGCTCGCGATCAATTGCAGGACCGGATCCGCGGTCTGGAACTGGGCGCCGACGACTACCTGGTCAAACCCTTCTCGTTCACCGAACTGCTGTTGCGCATCCGCACGATCCTGCGTCGCGGCGTGGTCCGCGAGGCCGACCATTTTCATCTGGCCGACCTTGAGCTCGACCTGCTGCGCCGCAGGGTCACTCGCCAGCAGCAGGTCATCACCCTGACCAACAAGGAGTTCGCCTTGCTGCACCTGTTCGTGCGGCGCGAGGGCGACGTCCTCTCCCGGGCGCAGATCGCCTCCGAGGTCTGGGACATGAACTTCGACAGCGACACCAACGTGGTGGACGTCGCGATCAAACGCCTGCGCAGCAAGATCGACCTGCCCTACCCGGTCAAACTCATCCACACCGTGCGCGGCATCGGTTATGTCTGCGAGGTGCGGCCATGCGAGCCCGACGCCAGCCATCCCTGACCCTGCGTTCGACCCTGGCGTTTTCGGTGGTGGCCATGCTGGCCGTTGCCAGCGCCGGCATGTACCTGTACGAAACCATGAAAGACGCGGTGATGACCCGCACCGACCATGCCGTGCTGGCGCGGCTGGATCACTTTCGCAAACTGCTGCAATACGACCTGACGCTGGACAAGCTGCAAGGCAGCCCGCAGTTGTTCGAGAACATGCTCGACAGCGAGGATGACATTTTCATCATCACCGAGCCGGACAAGCCGCCGGTCATCATGGTCAATCCGCTGCGTGCGCCGTTGCCGACGACGCCGGTGGTCGCGGCCAATGCGCCGTTGAGCGTCGCCGACATGCGCAGCGGCGAACTGGCGTCAGGCATCCCCATGCGCGCGGCCACGGTGGAAGTCATGTCCAGCGGCAGGCGCGTGCACCTCACCGCGGCCCACATCGCCGTGAAAGAGATGGCCACGCTGGCGAATTTCCGCAATCGCATTCTGTCTTCGGTTGCGCTGGCCTTCGTGCTCACCGCCGTGCTGGGTTATGTGCTGTTGCGCCGGGGCCTGCGGCCGTTGCGCAGGATGGCCAGCCATGCCGCCGCAATCACGCCGGCCCGCCTGGAAAGCCGGATGGACAACCGCGATACGCCGGTGGAGTTGCAGCAGTTGGGCGACGCCTACAACGCCATGCTCGACCGGCTGGCGGACGGTTATCAGCGCCTGACCCAGTTTTCCGCCGACCTGGCTCACGAAATCCGCACGCCGGTCGGGTCGCTGATGGGGCATTGCCAGGTCGCCCTCCGTCAGCCACGCACGGCGGATGAATACCAGGCGCTGCTGGCGTCGAATCTGGAAGAACTGGAACGTATTTCGCGGATGGTCGAAAGCATCCTGTTTCTGGCGCGGGCGGACGACGCGCAAGCGGCGCTCAATCGTCAGACGCTGGACATGGCGCAAGAGCTGCAGCGCCTCTGCGGCTATTTCGAAGGCTTGGCTGAAGAACGGCAACTGATCGTCAATACCTGCGGCGATGCGCGCCTGAGCGCCGATCCGCTGCTGCTGCGCAGAGCGCTGAGCAATCTGGTGGCCAACGCCATTCGCTATGCCGACGAAGGCAGCGTGATTGACATCCGCGTTCTGGAAGGCGGCGGCGAATGTCGCATTGAAGTGGAAAATCAGGGGCCCGTGCTGAGCGAATCGACGCTCGGCAAGTTGTTCGACCGTTTCTACCGGGGCGACGCCTCACGCCATCAGAGCTCTGACTCCAACGGCCTTGGCCTGGCGATCGTGACCGCGATCATGCAGTTGCATGGCGGCGCCGCTACGGTGGAGCAACCCGCCCCGGGTCGCATCCGATTCGCGCTGATTTTCTTGAAACCTGCTGCCAGATAGACCTTTGCGCAGCGCCTTGAGCGTGTTTTTTTGTCAAACACAATCACTATAACGATTCGCTATTTTCTCGATGTCGAATCGTTCTGTACCTGACTTCCTGGAGTCCTAAGCTTCGTAGGCAGGCCTCGTGGGTACGGACGGTCTTTGAGTCCGCCATTGGGCATCCCTGTCATTGCCAGGATTCAGGAAGAATCGACCATGAACGGACAGAATGAAAAATCGAATGGAACGTTCGAAGTCACCATTGGCGGCAAGCCAAAAAACTTCATTGACGCTGAAGTAACCATTGCCAACAGCGAGTCAGGGGGCACGCAGAAGGTGAATTTCAGTAAGCTGGAAGGACAAGAAGCCTATGAATCCGTAACTGTGCGATTTACATATTCATCTGAACCGGGCACATACGAAGTCTTGCCGGGATCGTTCGAAGCACCTGGGGCAACGTATGGCGTCGAGAAATCAGGGGGCTGGTTCACGGCGTACAATGCAGTCAGTGGGACAGTGACGCTCATCAGCGCAGATGAAGCGATACAAGCGATGAAGGGCAGTTTCAGCTTTCAAGTGAGCGTTGAGGATGTCACTACCACTACCACCATCGCAGGAACGTTTGATCTGCACAGGTGACCCGTCGCCCCGCCCACTCCACCGGGTCGCTGCATGGCCCGGTAGAGTGCTCTCGATCTCGCTTCACTGCTCATTGATGCCGTCAAGCTTTCTTGTCGTGGGACACCGTCAGTTTGTAGAACGTCGCCGCGCCGCCTTCGGTGGCGTAGCCGGTGTTGTCCTGGGTGTAGACGCCAGCCTTGAAATACAGCTGCCTGGTGCTCCAGCTCGCGTCCAGTTTCGCGCTCCACTGCATGTCGTGGGCGTTGACGGTCAGCGAGCCCGTCGGCGTCAGGTGGATGGTGTAGGTGAAGCGCTCCTTGAGCAGCACGCCGGTCGCGATCTGGATCACCGCAGGCTCCGAGGTCGGGGTCAGACGGAACTTGGCGACGATGTTGCCCGTCTTGGTCTTCTCTTTGTACTGGTACTCGAGTTTGATCAGCGGCTCGGTACTGCCATAGCAATGAATCTGCCCGATGACGATCTTGCCCGACGACGGCACTTGGTCGACGGTCAGCGCCGCACGCAGGAAGTTGTCGGCCTGACCATAAGTCCAGTTATGAACGGCGCCGTTAGGGAAGGTCTCGCGCAGTTCGGTGCGTGGGTAGATGGCGTTGTCAGTCCTTGACCCGGTTACCGGTGCCCAGAAGAACAAAGTGTCTCCCGAACGGAAGTAACCATCCTTGTAACCCGAGACCAGTTTCGGCGTGTCGATAGTGGCGGCCGGAATGCCGACGGGTACAGAAAGATTCCAAATGGCGAGGTCGATCATGTGGCTCTCGTGGTGCGCTGGCGCACAGCAAAGGGATGTCTCTGGAATGGGGTTTTGAGCCCCGTTTCCTGTCGCCTTTGCTATCGGCTGAATCGGTTGTTCTTTAACCCGGCGGAACAGTCAAGAAACCGCCGAAATCGTTTAAAAAACGATCAATGCCACTCTCTCGCCACCATCGCGTAACCGCGGTTTTTTCATGCCGTTCGTCAGGCGTGGCGAAACTCGCCAGCGCCAAGCCATTTAAGTGGCGTCATTTTTTTGAATGAGCAGGAGAGAATTTTCCGAATAAAGTTCAAATCGGCGTGAAAACGCCGACAGACGGTCACAAATTATTGCCAGGATCAGCCGCGAGACGGGCTTTTCCTGCGAGCGCAATCCCCTTCGGCTACCAACGCCATCGATCAATTTTCAGTTGACGAAAGCCTTTTGTTACTGGATATTAATAGTTAGCAACCTAATAATACAGAGACTAATCATTCACTGCCTAATCAAACCGTTTCGGATGAACCTACTCCAGTGGCACCTTCCATGACTCTAGATTCACTGCAAATGCACATCACCGGTGGCGTCGTTGCGGCCTCTCGCCAATGGCGCCGGGTCTGCCAGACCACGTTGATGAACTATGGCGTTTCCGAAGCCTGCGCCGGTCCTTTGTTGATGATCGCGCGTCTGGGTGAAGGCGTCAGGCAGGTGACGGTTGCCCAGGCGTGCGGTCTGGAAAGCCCTTCGCTGGTGCGTTTGCTCGATCAACTGGGCAAGGCAGGACTGGTGCAACGCACCGAAGATCCGACCGACCGCCGCGCCAAATCCCTGAGCCTGACCCCGGAAGGCCGAGCGTTGTCGGACGCCATTGAAAGCGAACTGATCCGGCTGCGCCGCGATGTGTTCGGCAGCGTTGACCCGGCCGACCTGGAAGCCACCTTGCGAGTCTTCAAAGCTATTGCGATGGCGACCCCGATGGCGCCGGAGCTGTCATCTTGAACGACCTGTTTAAAGGCTTTTTCACTGGCGTACCGCCTGCCCGCGACTGGTTCTACGGCATCCGCACCTTCGCCGCGTCGATGCTCGCGCTGTACATCGCGCTCATCTTCGAACTGCCGCGTCCTTACTGGGCGATGGCAACGGTGTACATCGTCTCCAGCCCGTTCGTCGCGCCCACCAGTTCCAAGGCGCTGTACCGCGCCGCCGGCACCTTTCTGGGCGCGGCCGCGTCGGTGCTGATCGTGCCGCTGTTCGTGCAGACGCCCTTTCTGCTGGCACTGGTCATCGCGCTGTGGACCGGCACCCTGCTCTTCCTCTCGCTGCACCTGCGCACGGCCAACAGCTACGCGCTGATGCTGGCCGGTTACACCATGCCGCTGATCTCGTTTCCGGTGGTCGACAACCCTCAGGCGGTATTCGACATCGCGGTGTCGCGCACCGAAGAAATCCTGCTCGGCATCGTCTGCGCGGCGGTGGTCGGTGCGATGTTCTGGCCGCGCCGTCTGGCGCCGGTGCTGATCGACTCCATGGGCAAGTGGTTCAAGGACGCCTCGACCTACAGCGACCTGTTTCTGTCACGCAGTGCTACGCCCGAAGCAGTGGGCGGTCTGCGCACGTCCATGGTGGCGACGTTCAACAGCCTGGAGCTGATGATCGGCCAGCTGCCGTATGAAGGTACTCACCGCCAGACGCTACGCAACGCCAAGGAGCTGCGCGGCCGGATGATCCACCTGCTGCCGGTGATCGACGCCCTCGACGATGCGCTCTGGGCACTGGAACGTCGCACCCCTGAGCTGGTGGCCGACCTCGCCCCCCTGCTGATCGAATGCCGCGACTGGGTGGAGAAAACCGTCGACGGCGCGCCGATCCACTACTGGCAGGCGCTGCACGATGAGCTCGATCGGCTGCAACCCACCGCCGCCCAGCTCGACGATCGCCGTCAGTTGCTGCTGTCCAACGCGCTCTACCGGCTGCGCGAGTGGATCGACCTGTGGCAGGACTGCCGCACGCTGCAACACGCCATCCGCACCGACGATCACACACCCTGGCGCGCGGTGTACCGGCATTGGCGGCTGGGTCGCCTGTCGCCGTTCCTGGACCGCGGCATGATGCTGTACTCGGTGGCCACCTCGGTCAGCGCCATTCTCGTCGCTTCGGTGCTGTGGATTCTGCTCGGCTGGCAGGATGGCGCGAGCGCGGTTGCGCTGGCGGCGGTGTCCTGCAGCTTCTTCGCGGCCATGGACGACCCGGCGCCGCAGATATACCGCTTCTTTTTCTGGACGATGATGTCGGTGATCTTCGCCAGTCTGTACCTGTTCGTGGTGCTGCCCAACCTGCATGACTTTCCGATGCTGGTGCTGGCGTTCGCAGTGCCGTTCATCTGCGTGGGCACGCTCACGGTGCAGCCGAAGTTCTACCTCGGCACGCTGCTGACGATCGTCAACACCTCATCGTTCATCAGCATTCAAAGCGCCTACGACGCGGACTTCCTCAATTTCGTCAACTCCAACCTGGCCGGGCCGGTGGGACTCGCGTTTGCATTTGTCTGGACCCTGATCGTCCGGCCGTTCGGCACCGAGGTGGCGGCCAAGCGCCTGACCCGTTTCAGCTGGAGCGACATCGTTTCGCTCAGCGAAGAAGCCACCCTGGCCGAACACCGGCAAATGGGCGTGCGCATGCTGGACCGCCTGATGCAGCACCTGCCGCGTCTGGCGATCACGGCGCAGGACACCACGGTCGCCCTGCGCGAAGTGCGAGTGGCGTTGAACATGCTCGACCTGCTGGCCTACATGCCCCGGGTCAACGCGGTGCCACGACAGTTGCTGCGTCAGGTCGCCACCGAGGTCGGCGGCTATTTCCGGGCCTGTCTCAAGGCGCGCGAGCGTTTGCCTGCGCCCAAGGGTCTGTTGATGACCATGGACCGCGCTCGCCGCTCGCTGAGTCACGAATGGATGGGCGATGACGAGTCGCGTCTGCACCTGCTGCACGCGCTCAGCGGCTTGCGCCTGGCGCTGTTGCCGGGTGTGGAGATCGTCGACGTGCTCGCCGAGCAGGAAGAACAACCGCCGTATGGCATCGATGGAGCGCCACTGTGATCGGTGATCTGGATATCAGCGGGATTTTCCTGCCCACGTTTCTGGTGCTGATGGGCATCGCTTATGTGATTTTTCTGGTGGTCCACGCCTTGCTGTCGCGTGCCCACTTCTACCGCCTGGTCTGGCACCGGGCTTTGTTCAACGTCGGTCTATACGCTTTGCTGCTCGGCGTCGTGGATACCCTCAGTCGATACCTGATGAAATGAAAAAACCTCTGCTGACTCTGGGCCGTGTGGTCCTGACCCTGCTGGTCGTCATTCTCGCCGCCGTCGTCGTCTGGCGCATGGTGATGTATTACATGTACGCGCCCTGGACCCGGGACGGTCATATCCGGGCCGACGTGATCCAGATCGCGCCGGACGTGTCCGGGCTGATCGAAAAGGTCGCGGTCAGCGACAACCAGCCCGTGAAGAAAGGCCAGTTGCTGTTCACCATCGACCAGGACCGCTTCCGCCTGGCGCTGCGTCAGGCTCAGGCCACCGTGGCCGAGCGCAAGGAAACCTGGGAACAGGCGCAGCGCGAGAACAAGCGTAACCGCGGCCTGGGCAATCTGGTTGCGCGCGAGCAACTGGAAGAAAGCCAGTCCCGGGAAGCCCGAGCGTTGTCGGCGCTGAACGAGGCGCAAGTGGCGGTCGATTCGGCGCAGCTGAACCTGGATCGTTCGGTCATCCGCAGCCCCGTCGACGGTTACCTGAACGACCGCGCGCCACGTGACCGCGAGTTCGTCAGCGCAGGGCGTCCGGTGCTCTCGGTGGTGGACAGCAACTCGTTTCACATCGACGGTTACTTCGAAGAGACCAAGCTGGACGGGATTCACATCGGTTCCGGCGTCGACATCCGGGTGATCGGCGACAACGCCCGCCTGCGTGGTCACGTCGTGAGCATCGTCGCCGGTATCGAAGACCGCGACCGCAGCAGCGGCTCCAACCTGCTGCCCAACGTCAATCCGGCGTTCAGCTGGGTGCGTCTGGCGCAACGGATTCCGGTGCGCATTGCCTTCGATGAAGTGCCGGGAGATTTCCGCATGATTGCCGGGCGTACCGCTACCGTGTCGATCATCGATGCCGACGGCGACGCAGAGGGCGCCCGCAGCACTGACGCGCCAGCCAGTTCTCCCGCCGTCGGCCATGGGCCGTCCACCGATAATGGAGCGAGCAAATGAAACACAGCGCGCGCCTGCTGACAGCGGGCCTGGGCTTATTGCTGTCGGCCTGTACCGTGGTCGGTCCGGATTACCAGTTGCCCAAAGACGCGGCGGTCAATCGCGCCGATCTGCAGGGCGACCTGGCCGGCGAATCGGCGAATGTGGTGTCGGCGCCCGTGCCGGCCGACTGGTGGAAGTTGTACAACGACCCTCGACTCGACGCGCTGGTCAGTCAGGCGCTGGCGTCCAGTACCGATTTACGCGTGGCCGCGGCGAACCTGCAGCGGGCGCGCTATCAGACCAACGAAGCGCAAGAGGCCGGCGGTTTCACTAACTCCGCCAAAGCCGGCGCGCAACGCCTGCAGGAAGCCGGGCAAGCATTCCTGTTGCCCGAGAAGGTGCCGGTGGCGAACATCGGTGACGTGGGGCTGACCACGTCTTATCAGTTCGACCTGTTCGGCGTGCTGCAACGCGGTATCGAAGCCGCGCAAGCCAACACCGACGCGGCGCAGGCCGCTGCCGACACTGCGCGTATCACGCTGGTGGCCGATGTCGTGCGGTCGTACACGCAAATCTGCGCCGCCAACGAAGAACGCGATATCGCCCTGCATTCGCTGGATCTGCAGCAGCAGAGCGTCAACCTGACCCAGCGCCTGCGCGACGCCGGACGTGGCGATGAAACCCAGGTGACCCGCTCGCAGACCCAGTTCAAATCCCTGCGTGCCGAACTGCCGCGTTATCAGGCGGCGCGACAGGCTGGCCTGTATCGCCTGTCGATGCTGCTCGCGCGGCCGCTCGATCAACTGCCCAAAGGCGTTTCCGAGTGCGCGGAGCTGCCTCATATCGCGCAGGTCATGCCGGTCGGCGATGGCGCTGCCCTGCTCAAGCGTCGCCCTGATGTGCGTCAGGCCGAGCGCCGGCTGGCGATGTCCACCGCGGCCATCGGCGTGGCCACCGGCGAGTTGTACCCGGACATCAGCATCGGCGCGACGGTGGGCACTGTCGGTATTCTCGACGAACTGGGCGATCCATCGACCAACCGCTGGGGCTTTGGCGGCGTGATCAACTGGACCATCCCGTCCAACGGCGCCCGCGCGCGCATTCACATGGCCGAAGCGTCGAATCAGGCCGCGCTCGCGCATTTCGACGGCGTGGTGCTCAACGCCATTCGCGAAGCACAGACCGGTCTGTCGCAATACACCTCGCTGCTGGAGCGCCGCGACGCGCTGGCCGAGGCGGAAGAGTCGGCGCGTCAGGCCGCGGATCAGACCCACCGTTTCTTCCTTGCCGGCCGTGAGTCCTTCCTCGCCGACCTGCAGGCAACGCGCACCTACACCGATGTCACCGCGCAGCTGGCTGCGGCCAATACGCAAGTTGCCATGAGTCAGGTCGACCTGTTCCTGGCCCTCGGCGGCGGATGGGAGAACACCCATAAATGATGTGTAACCCGTGACACTGGCCGCCAAACCCACCGCAGGACCGGCTTTAGCCGGGAACGCGTCGGGGGCCATGGCGCAATGTTGATGGCGTTCACCCCGGCCTCTTCCCGGCTGAAGCCGGTCCTACTGACTGACCGCGTGCCCCTTGTAGGACCGGCTTTAGCCAGGAATGCGTCGGGGGCCATGGCGCAATGTTGATGGCGTTCACCCCGGCCTCTTCCCGGCTGAAGCCGGTCCTACCGACAGACCGTGTGCCCCTAGTAGGACCGGCTTTAGCCGGGAACGCGTCGGTCGTCGCACCGCAACATCGGTGGCGTTCACCCCGGCCTCTTCCCGGCTGAAGCCGGTCCTACTGACTGACCGCGTGCCCCTTGTAGGACGGGCTTTAGCCGGGAACGCGTCGGGGGCCATGCCGCAATATTGATGGCGTTCACACCGGCTTCTTCCCGGCTGAAGCCGGTCCTACGGACTGACCGCGTGCCCCTTGTAGGACCGGCTTTAGCCGGGAATGCGTCGGTCGTCACGTGCTTGAGATTGAACCCCTGCCCGCCTGCACTGCCTGAGTTCTCTATACACACGCAGTCATCATCGGCACGAGGCCTCCCATGCGCACGCTTCAACTGGCAGAAAAAACCGTTCCCGTCATCGGTCAGGGCACCTGGCGAATGGGCGAGGATCGCCATCAGCGACAAGCCGAAGTGGAGGCCCTGCAAACCGGTATCGATCTGGGCCTGACGCTGATCGACACCGCCGAAATGTACGGTGAAGGCGGCGCCGAAGAAGTCGTCGGCCAAGCCATCGCCGGCAAGCGTGACCAGGTCGTGCTGGTGAGCAAGGTCTATCCCCACAACGCCAGTCGCCACGGCATCCCCGCCGCATGCGGGCGCAGCCTGCAGCGCATGAAGACCGACTTCATCGATCTCTACTTGCTGCACTGGCCGGGCTCCTATCCGTTGGAAGAAACCGTCGAAGCGTTCGAACGTCTGCGTGAGGCAGGCAAGATCGGGCGCTGGGGCGTTTCCAACTTCGACGTCTCCGACCTGCTGGATCTGAACAACCCCGCCTGCGCAACCAATCAGGTGCTCTATAACCCGCAAGAGCGTGGCATCGAATACGACTTGTTGCCGTGGATGCAGAACGTCGCGATGCCGCTGATGGCTTACTGCCCGATCGGACAGGCCGGCGATTTGCTGTCCAACCCGGCCATCCTCGAAGTCGCCGATCGCCATGACGCCACCCCCGCCCAGATCAGCCTGGCGTGGGTGTTGCGTCAGGACGGCGTCATTGCCATCCCGAAAGCCGTCGACCCGCTCCATCTTCGACTCAATGCCGAGGCGGCGCTGATCGACCTGAGCATCGAGGATGAGCTGTTGATCGACTCGTCCTGGCCGGCGCCGCTGCGCAAGAAGCCATTGTCAATGGTCTAGTGGTCACCTGTGGGAGCGTGGCTTGTCCCGCGATCGGCGGGGAACCCGGCGTTGATGGCGACAACGGTTGCTGCCCTGACACACCGCGGCGTACGGGCTGACGACAACTTCGTCGCCTATCGCAGCACGAGCCACGCTCTCACGAACAGCCACAACCCCTTACAAACTGTCACAGAACTGTCAAAAACCCTTGCGATGATGCGGCTTTCGACCCTGCTGCCCGTTGGGCACTCCTCGTCTGCGAGCCCGCATGAATCCAAGCATTGCCCGTCATCAGGACTCTGACATTTTCGGTCTGCTGTATGGATTTCGTTTCAGACCGGACGAGCCCGGCCGTGAGATCGACTCAGCCACGGCGCTTGAGTTTCTGCACAATCCCAGCGAACCGGGCGAGTTCGTCTGGCTGCACTTGAACCTCGCGCACGCCAGCTGTGAACGCTGGTTGAAGACCCATCTGGAGTTGCCGGACGAATTCCTCGAGGCGCTGCATGAGGGTTCGAGGTCGACCCGTATCGAACACGTCGACTCCGCCCTTCTGGCCGTGGTCAACGACGTGGTCTTCGATTTCAATCGCGTCTCCACCGACATCGCGACGTTGTGGGTGTGCGTGCGCAGCAACCTGATGATCTCCGCGCGGCACCACCCGTTGCGTTCGGTGGACAGACTGCGATCATCGGTCAAACAGGGTGAAACCTTTCGCTCGCCCCTCGAACTGCTGGCACATCTGCTGCGCGATCAAAGCGAAGTGCTGGCGCAGTTCATGCGCAAGACCAGCATCAGCGTCGACAAGATCGAAGACCAACTGCTCTCCCAGCGCTTGAGTAACAATCGCACCGAGCTGGGTGCCATGCGCCGCGTACTGGTGCGCTTGCAGCGCCTGCTGGCCCTGGAGCCTGGCTCGCTGATGCGCCTGTTGCATCGTCCGCCACAGTGGCTGATGGAAGAAGATTTGCAGGAGTTGCGGCAATCCACCGAGGAATCGGCCCTGGTGATCAGCGACCTCACCGCTCTTGGCGAACGGATCAAATTGCTGCAAGAAGAAATCGCCGCCAACCTCAACGAACAAAGCAGCCGCACGCTGTTCACACTGACGGTCGTCACGGTGCTGGCGTTGCCCATCAACATCGTGGCTGGTTTCTTCGGGATGAATGTCGGGGGGATTCCACTGGCCAGTGATCCCCATGGGTTCTGGGTGCTGGTGGCCCTGGTAGCGACCTTTACGTTTATCGCCGGGCGCTGGGCATTTCGTAAAAGCCGTGATTATTGAAAGGATATCGTTGAAGAACCCTGATCACCCGGCTTGAAGAGAGGTGTCTACCAAGCCGGGCGATTATCAGGCCAGAATCAACTTAGCGGCGCATACCCGATACAGAACAGTGATGAGCATGACGCCTCAATCAGTATGAACCTTGGCCTGAGCTGAGATAATTATTACGCTACGCGATATTTATCACCCTCAAATCTTTTCCCCTTCGCGAAGTCCTTCACGCTCTTACCCTCTTGGACATGTTTATTGAATTCAGCCTGAAGCGCTTTAACCTCTGAGTCATCCATATGCTCTTTGCCATTCAAAATATAATTAAAAAAAGCGGTGACTTCTTCGCCAGACGTGAGACCCGCTTCCAAACGGAGTTCCTGGGACAGTAGCGGTTCCTCCGGATCGGGCGAGGCCGGTCCCACAAGGAGTTCCGGATTGGTTGTGGCAGGGCGACCATCCGCTCGAATCAGACAAACTAGATACAGGTGTATCTGAGTCTGTTTAGAGAATGCCTGGACAACAAAATTATCCGTCGTTGTGATAGTTGCCCCCGGGGCTTTATCTTTCACGGAGGGATGATCATAAATGATTTCAGCTTTACCAGTATTGGCCATGATTGCATTCCTTAGCGAGTGACATCATTAATAGTTGAGTGAGGACGGTGCCTCAATGACACGTTAGCCTGTTCAGCTAAGCCACAGTTGCGATTCTCCCTCATGATGGACGAATGGTTATAACGATTCGCGATGACCTCAATAGCCAATTAGAAAAAGCTGATCCTCCGTTAGTACACCTCAATTGCCGGTGCTGGCCGTTTCCAGGAGCAGGAATGAATGAGTGGCGCGAGGCGATATCACAGCGACGACCCGGCTCAGTTAAGCAAGAGCCGGGAAGCCAGGTGGTTCCTGAGCAACACATGAGGCCGAATAGCCGCATGGGCGCGTTGTTGAGCTACTCGTCGATTACGTACGTCTCACCCTTGTAAACGTCATGAACGTTGGGGCGGGCCGTCCCGTCAAACACTACTTGTACCTTGTCACCTGAAGAAACGTTGGCGGTAAATCTTTGCTTATTAGATACGTAGGTTTGCCAAAGTTTGTCCTCGAGTTTAGGGCGTAATGGTGCCGTATTGCCTGAACAGACCTCATCGGTTCCCGCTTTGACAAGCCAAAAAATATAATGTTCATAATCGCGATTGGGCCCGTACATAATCATCTCGATCGGCTGCTTCAGCGAAATCTTCCCCTTCGCTGCGGTACGGGTTAAGTGAGGATAGTTCATACGCGGCCGTTTATCATCTGCGCTCATTATCGCATTCCTTGATATAAATTTAATATAAGAGGTTAGAACCGAGCCTCTAATTTATCCAGACGTGTCAATTATCATATGCACCTCCTGTGTCTTCCATGGACGAGTGGCAACTCACTTCAAAATAACGGTTAGCTGCGCAAGGGATTGCAGTACACCGGCACGGGCGTCACGCTGAGGCTCTGTTCTATGTTAAAAATAACGGCGGTTCCATATTGACCGTCACCGTACCGGCGACACCCTAGGCAACACAGCATCCGGATCGAATGCGGCCAAGCAAGGAAATCAGAAGCCTCCAGCCTTGTAGCGTTTATAACGTCCATGTCATCAGTCCATTGCAGATAAACATCAGATAACCCCATAGTTTCTACAGTAGTGGCAACGTTAATTAACCGCCTCCGATAATGGGACAGGGTCGACAAACGGTTATATTCTTTCGCGATAGATGCAATAGCGATTAATTAACATCAATCTCCCAATTTGCATCACGTGCCTAGACAAACACGTCCAAAGAATCGGACAGACCGCTGCCGCCGCCGGGCATTTCGTGATCCACGTCGCATCTTTGTCACATTTTGAAATGATCATGGATGCCATCCCATCTCGACAGGATCGTAAATCATGGCAACCCCGACACTGGCTCAAGGCTCTCTGCAACAGGGCGCCGGGCTGAGTTCTACCTTCGGGCGCAAGCCCGGCGTTCTGACGGTGGTGATTTTCTTCGCCATACTCGGCCTGGGTTTGCTTTACACCGGCTTCAGTCTCAAGCAGGACATGGACGAGCTGGGCACCGTGGTCCTGACCTGGACACCGTTCATTCTGCTCGGCGTGGCGTTGGTCATCGCGCTGGGCTTCGAATTCGTCAACGGCTTCCATGACACCGCCAACGCGGTCGCGACGGTGATTTACACCCATTCGCTGCCGCCGAACTTCGCGGTGCTCTGGTCCGGGACCTTCAACTTTCTCGGGGTGCTGTTCTCAAGCGGCGCGGTGGCGTTCGGCATCATCGCCCTGCTGCCGGTGGAGCTGATCCTGCAGGTCGGCTCGTCAGCGGGCTACGCGATGATCTTCGCCCTGTTGATCGCGGCGATCCTGTGGAACCTCGGCACCTGGTGGCTGGGCCTGCCGGCGTCCTCGTCGCACACACTGATCGGCTCGATCATTGGCGTGGGCGTTGCCAACGCGCTGATGCACGGCCGTGACGGGACCAGCGGCGTGGACTGGAGCCAGGCCACCAAGATCGGCTATTCGCTGCTGCTCTCGCCGCTGGTTGGCTTCACCTGCGCCGCGTTGCTGCTGCTGGCCTTGCGTGCGTTCGTGAAGAATCGGGCGCTGTACAAAGCGCCGGAAGGCGCCACGCCGCCACCGCTGTGGATCCGCGGACTGCTGATTCTCACCTGTACCGGCGTGTCGTTCGCCCACGGCTCAAACGACGGCCAGAAAGGCATGGGCCTGATCATGCTGATCCTAGTCGGCACGCTGCCGATGGCTTACGCCCTGAACCGCGCGATGCCGGCCGATGAGTCCGTGCAGTTCGCGGCGGTGGCGCAGGTGACTCAGCAGGCGCTGATCAAAACCGCGCCGCTGCCCGCTCCGGCCGACTCACGCCAGACGTTGTCCACCTACATCCGCGACAAGCAGGCGACGCCCGAGCTGATTCCGGCGCTGGCGGTCATGGCGGGCAAGATCGGCGATCAGGTCGCCAGCTACGGCTCGCTGTCCAAGGTCCCGGCAGAAGCGACTGCCAACGTGCGCAACGACATGTACCTGACCTCCGAGGCCATCCGCGTGATGGACAAGAACAAGGTGGGCAACTTCGACGCCGATACTCAAGGGAAGGTGCAGTTGTTCAAGCAGCAGATCGACAACGCCACCCGCTTCATTCCGCTGTGGGTGAAAATTTCGGTCGCCATCGCGCTGGGTCTGGGCACCATGGTGGGCTGGAAACGCATCGTCGTCACCGTCGGCGAGAAGATCGGCAAGACCCACATGACCTACGCCCAAGGCGCATCGGCAGAGGTCGTGGCGATGCTCACGATCGGCGCGGCGGATATGTACGGGCTGCCGGTATCGACGACTCACGTGCTGTCCTCTGGCGTGGCGGGCAGCATGACCGCCAACGGCTCCGGGCTGCAGATGCGCACGCTGCGCAACCTGGCGATGGCCTGGGTGCTGACGCTGCCGGCGGCGATCCTGCTCTCGGGCGGTCTGTATTGGTTCTTCACGCAGATTTTCTGACGATCAGCGTGTCGGTACTCTCCTTCACAGGCGCTTCGGCGCCTGTTTTTTTGCGCGTAAGTTATGGGTGTCCAGACCGCTCATCTGGCGCGGAACCGTGCAGGAGCGCGCTTGCCCACGAAGAGGTGTGTCAGACAACGCAGCGGTCACGGGTAAATCGCATGCGCGGGCAAACGCGCTTCCAGAGAATTCTTCGCCACTCGCGCATTCGCGCCAGCCCTCTCAGATCCAAACAAACAAGACATATCTCCATCGGTTATAAAAATATGGAATTCAGTTCTTTTACGGAATAAATCGAAGCCTTTATAACGGGTGCACTCGTCACAAGCCACCGATTCTGCTCGAAGGATTTCTCATGGATGTTTTCTGGTTTCTACCGACACACGGCGACGGCCATTTTCTGGGCACCACCAAAGGTGCGCGCCCTGTCACGCTCAACTACCTGAAACAGGTCGCCCAAGCGGCCGACGATCTGGGTTACCACGGCGTGCTGATCCCGACCGGTCGCTCCTGCGAAGACTCCTGGGTAATCGCCTCGGCGCTGGTGCCGCTGACCGAGCGCCTGCGTTACCTGGTGGCGATTCGCCCGGGGATCATTTCCCCGACCGTATCGGCGCGCATGGCGGCGACACTGGATCGCCTGTCGGGCGGCCGCCTTCTGATCAACGTGGTGACCGGCGGCGACCCTGACGAAAATCGCGGCGACGGCAGCTTCCTCGACCACAGCGAACGCTACGAGGTGACCGACGAATTCCTCAAGATCTGGCGCCGCGTCCTGCAAGGCGAAGCGGTGGACTTCGAGGGCAAGCACCTGAAAGTGCAGAACGCCAAAGCGCTGTACCCGCCGATCCAGAAACCCTATCCGCCGCTGTATTTCGGTGGCTCGTCGCAGGCCGCCCATGAGCTCGCCGCCGAACAGGTCGACGTGTACCTGACTTGGGGCGAGCCGCCTGCGGCCGTTGCCGAAAAACTGGCTGACATCCGCGAGCGCGCGGCGCGAAACGGACGCACCGTCAAATTCGGGATCCGTCTGCACGTGATCGTGCGCGAAACCAGCGAAGAGGCGTGGAAAGCCGCCGACACGCTGATCGAGCACATCAGCGACGAAACCATCGCGGCCGCGCAGAAATCCTTCGCCCGCTTCGACTCTGAAGGCCAGCGCCGCATGGCCGCGCTGCATGACGGTCGGCGCGACAACCTGGAGATTGCCCCAAACCTGTGGGCCGGTGTCGGCCTGGTGCGCGGCGGTGCGGGCACGGCACTGGTGGGTAATCCGCAGGAAGTGGCCGAACGGATCAAGGAATACGCCGATCTGGGCATCGAAAGCTTCATTTTCTCGGGCTATCCGCACCTGGAGGAGGCCTACCGCTTTGCCGAGCTGGTCTTCCCGTTGCTGCCCGAGCCGTATCGCAGCCTCGCCGGTCGCGGCATTACCAATCTGACCGGCCCGTTCGGCGAGATGATCGCCAACGATCTGCCACCGCAGAAGTAAGTGACACCGCCGCCCCGTTGCAGGGGTGAGCGTGCTCGCCCCAGCGATCTGAATGCACCCGTGCACCCAGTGACCATCGCTGACGCGAGCAGGCTCACCCCTGCAGGACAGACCCGTTAGCCGAGCGCAAGCATGACGCTCGGGCCATGGGCTTGCCCCTCGGCGACAAGGAGTTCCCGGATGACCGCCAGCGTACCGTTTCAACCACAAGTGATCCCCATGCAGCTACTGACCTTACCGCCCTCGCCCGCCCTGGCTACGTCGATCCGCGCCACCGCGCAGGTGTTCGAAGACCCCAGATCCCAGGCGCTGCTGTCGCACATTCAGCAAGTGGCGCCCAGCGACGCGAGCGTGCTGATCATCGGCGAAACCGGCACGGGCAAGGAGTTGGTCGCGCGCCACATCCACAACCTCAGCAGCCGCAAGCATCAACCTTTCGTGGCCGTGAACTGCGGTGCGTTTTCCGAATCGCTGGTAGAGGCCGAACTGTTCGGGCACGAGAAAGGCGCCTTCACCGGCGCCCTGACCGCCAAGGCCGGCTGGTTCGAGGAAGCCAACGGCGGCACGCTGTTTCTCGATGAAATCGGCGATCTGCCACTGGCCATTCAGGTCAAGCTGCTGCGCGTCCTGCAAGAGCGTGAAGTGGTTCGCCTGGGTTCGCGCAAAAGCACGCCGATCAACGTCCGCGTGCTGGCAGCGACCAACGTGCAGCTGGAACGCGCGATCAACGCCGGACACTTTCGAGAGGACCTGTTCTATCGCCTGAACGTGGTGAACCTGCAGCTGAGCACCTTGCGTGAACGGCCTGGCGACATCATGCCGCTGAGTCGGCATTTCATTGAGGTCTACAGCCAGCGTCTGGGCTGCGGGCCGATTCAGATCAGCCCGGATGCCGAACACAAGCTGCGCAGCTATGGTTGGCCGGGGAACATTCGCGAGCTGGAAAACGTCATTCATCACACGCTGCTGATCTGCCGCAATGGCGTGATTCAGGCCGATGATCTGCGCCTGTCCAACCTGCGTCTGGAGCGTCAGGAAGAATCATCTCCAGCAGTCGACGATTCAACCGAAGCACTCCTCGCCCGCGCGTTTCAGAAGCTGTTCGAGGAGCAGGCCGGCGCCCTGCACGAAAAGGTCGAAGACGCGCTGCTGCGTGCGGCCTATCGGTTCAGCCATTACAACCAGGTTCATACGGCACAGTTGCTGGGCCTGAGCCGCAACGTCATCCGCGCGCGGCTGATCAAGATCGGCGAACTGGCGGTGAACAAACGCCGCCCCGGCGAACAGTTGCAGGGCGACCGGATGATGCAACTGTCGGTCTGATGCCACCTGCGCGACACAGCGCGCATGCGCCCTCGACGACGGCCAGCTTTCGGCACACAGCGCGTCTGCCGGATCAGGATTGAAGGTTTTGCGGGCTGACCAGCGTGCCTGCCAGTGTGCGATCGGCCAGTGACAGTTTCATTTGCTGCATGGCCTGATTGAGTTCGTTGGTCGCCTGGATGAGCGAGTTGGTCATGGCCATGATTTCCATCTGCAATTGACGGATCTTGCCTTCCCGCGCGCGGGGCGAAAGCGAGCGGTCGTTCATGAAGGCCTGCATGTCCTGCATGCGCTTGGCGATACGCTCCTGGATCGAGCGAATCAGCTTGAGCTGCTCCTTGATCCGGTCAGGCAGATGGCTGGCATCGATGTCGGCGTTTTTGTCACCTGATTTCGCCGCCTTCTGCGCCTCGGGCGACAACAGCACTTCAATGCCCCGACGCACCTGCTCGGCGGCGCTGTCGCTGTCCGGAACGTCCTCGAGGTTTTGCGAGGTCTGGGCGACAGTCTGCTGCACCAGCGCCGCACCTTCGGCGGGATTTCTGAAACTCAAGCTCAACATGAATGAATGCCTCCATAGCCTTGATGTAATCGCTTCGGTCCCTGCCGCAGTCACACGGTTTTACCGGTTCGATCACGGGCTGTCGGCTCGTTCGGACAGCGCTTTAGAGCAAACACTGCGATTTGTGTCGGAGTCGACACAAATCGCGAAACGGCCCGAGGTCGTCGCCCGAAGCAATGCGCAACTCGCTCATCGCCAGCGGGTTGCGCATCCTTGCCGCCAACGTCAGGCCTGAAGCGCCACCAGACGCGCAGCCAGGGCCTTGGCTTGCAACGCGACGTCGGTAACGGCAGTGCTTTCCCACCACATGCCACGTAACGGCGGGCCCATGGCGTACAGCCGCGCAGAGACCTGGCCCTGGGCGTCCAGTACGGCGCCGCCCGCATCGGCGGCGATGCCCAATGCCAGGGGGCCCGGCTGGATCAGTCCGTGCTCAAGCAACCGTCGCGGCAAGGCGCGATCCACTCGGCGCCAGTCGTACTGGATGCCCGTTGAGTTGATCAGGGCAGCGCCGCTTTCGATACGCGACGCTGGCTCGCCACGATAACGCACGCGAATCTGCACCTGCCCCGGCGGCGCCTCCTCGACCCCCTGCAGCGTGGCGGCATGCACGCGCAGACGCCCCGTTTGCAGCAGCCGCTCGACCAACTCTGCACTGGGCGGCGGAGAACGGTGGTGATGACTTTCCCACCAAGGCCGGACATGGCGTACGAACTGACGCCGCTGAACGTCAGTCGCCTGACTCCAGAGCCGGGGAATATGCACCCGCACCGTGTCGAGCGGTGCTTGCCAGTCAATGCCCTGTTTGATCGCCAGTCGACACTGCTCGCGCAGCGCTCTGACCAGCTGTCGAGTGCTGCGAATACTGTGATCGGCCGCCAGAAAGTCCGGCCACGCCGGAGGCTGGCGGCGCACGTGTGGCAGCAGGCCGTGGCGGGAGAACACATCGATCGGGCCTCGATGCCCGGCTTGCTCCAGGGAAACCACGGCATCGACCATCGTCAGTCCGGAACCGATGATCAGCACTCGCCCCTGCCGGTCAAGTTGCGTCATGGCGGCAACGTCCCAGGGATCGACCGCGGCCGCGTTCAACGCGTTGGAGTCGCGCTGTGGCGTGCGTGCGGCGGCGAACATGCCGGTTGCCAGCACCCCGAAGCGAGCGGTCACGGTGCGGCCGTCCGCAAGGGTTGCACGCACGCCGGCTTCATCGGTCTGCAGGTCCGTCACCTCGCCACGCACATGCGCGACGGACGAGCCAGCCGCAGCACCGATCGCCTGCGCCTCGGCCAGACGCTGCTGCACGTAAAGGCCAAAGATTCCGCGCGGCGGGAACAGCTCCGCGATGGGCACATGCTGCTCATCGGACTCGGGCCAACCGCCCGCCGCGATGTACTCACTCAGCCATTGCGTCAGGTCTTCGGCGTTATCAGGGTCGACGCTCATGCGCGCCGCGTTGCCGTTCAGGGTGTGTCCCAGCTGCGTGGCACTGTAGGCCTCGCCACGACCGAGCTCGCTGCGCGATTCGATGATCACGATTCGGCGCTGCCCCGGCAAACGCAGCAGTTGCACGGCCAGCAGGGTGCCGCTCAGGCCGCCGCCGACGATGAGCACATCCGCGTGGGGTCGACTGTTATCAGAGGTCATTGCTTCTCGCCTTGTTTTCGCCACAGTGGCGCGCACGCCTGATTATGGCCAGCGTGCGGATGGATTCAAACAGGACCCGCTCGGGCCCGTTGCGGTATGAAGGATGCAGAGCACGACCCGTGCCGGGATCGAGGCAGGGTTGGCTGTACGAAACACGCGCAATCTGTTGAAGGGATGTTGCCGGAGCAGCAGTACAGAGCCGGTCGGAGCGATAGCGGCGCGGCGCATCGCGGTCTACAGCACCACGTTCCTGACAAAACGCAGTTTGGCGTCGCCTTCGTTGCGATAGGCGTGGGGCTGGTTGCTGGCAAACATGAAGAATTCCCCTGCCGACACGAGCCGTGACGTGTCGGGCAAAGCGACGGTCAGGCAGCCCTCGATCACATAGACCTGTTCACTCCAGCCCTCAGGGTCGGCTTCGGAGCGATAAGTTTCGCCCGGCATCAGGCTGAACTCCCACAGCTCGACCTCCCGGCGCGCGACGGCTTTGGCCAGCAGCACGGCAGTGCTCTCGGGATGCGCACCCGCCCAGGCAACTTCGTTGATCCGGCTGGGATCGCGGTCGTCCGGCGCCTGAATCAGATCGCTGAACGCCACATCCAGCGCTTCGGCGACACGGTCAAGCGTCGCCAGACTGACATTCTTCTCGCCCGCCTCGATCGCGACAAGCATGCGCCGGCTGACACCGGAGCGCTCGGCGAGCGCGGTCTGGCTGAGGTCCGCTGCGTGCCGCAAGCGACGCACATTGAGGCTGACATGCTGCAGCACCGACGCTCGTTGCGAATGTTCCTTCTGCACTTTGATGTCCACTCCCGGCTTTGCACTGCCGCCTGATTGATCGTGGAAAAAACCTCTGCCTGGGCAACGCCGTTCGGCGGGCTTGCTGCCAGCGACACACGCTGGCGGCCCTCGTAGCCCCGGTCAGCTGGCGCGTTTGATGTCCAGCCGGCGCAGGTGACACGTCACCTCTTCGCGGTCGTGATACAGCTGTTTGCAGCCGATCGACACCCTGACCCCACGCGCTTTGAAGCCTTCTTCGATACGCTCGAGCAGGCGCCGAACCTCGGCATAGCGCTGCTTCATCGGCAGCTTCAGGTTGACCACCGCCTCGCGGCACAGGCCTTCGCCCAGCCAGGTTTCCAGCAAGGCGGCGTTGCGCGCGGGCTTTTCGACGATGTCGCAGACCATCCAGTCCACCGGCTGGCGCGGTTTGTAGGTGAAGCCGTCAGCCATCAGGTGCTGGACCAGGCCGGTGTCCATCAGGCTCTCGGCCATCGGGCCGTTGTCGATCGCCGTCACCAGCATGCCGCGCCGGACCAGCTGATACGTCCAGCCGCCTGGCGCTGCGCCCAGATCCACGCCGGTCATGTCACCCGACAGACGCTCGTCCCACTGATCGCGCGGGATGAAATGGTGCCAGGCTTCCTCAAGCTTCAGGGTCGACCGGCTGGGCGCCTCGCGGGGAAACTTCAGCCGCGGAATGCCCATTGGCCACATGGCGGAATTATCGGCATCGGCCAGCCCCAGAAACACTTCCCGGCCGCTTTTGAAGGTCAGCAACAGACGCGGCAGGCTGGCGTTATCCACCAGCTTGCCGGCCTTTTCCAGGGCTTTGCGCAGCGGGCCTTCGAATTTTCGGCAAAAGGTCGACAGTTCCTTGCCGTCGTTGGTGTCGACCACTTCCAGCCAGAGGCTGCCGCAGGTCGTGAATTCAGACATATGCTCGAGGATGACACTGATGCGGTCGCTCTCCGGCAGGTCGAGGAACACGCCCCGGGCCCACTGCCGTGGAAAAATCAGGTCGGTGAAGCGCACACCGTTCATCAAGCGCTCGGCACCGTCGGGCTCGGTGCAGACGAACTCGGCGCAGGCCGCGTTGGGCTTGGCCTTGGCATAGCCGGACACTGCCAGACGCGCGGCATGCTCGCTGATCTCCGAGCAGACTTCGCCTTCGAAACCGGGGCGGCAATGCATAAACAGGGTATTCACCGAATCTTCTCCACAGGACGCTCATCGACACCTCGACGCAAGGCATCGGCACGGCGCACCGGCCAGACTGCCAACGCACCCTATACTCGAGGATTAATCTCAATGACTCGAAAGCGGCGCATGATAGCCGAATCAGGAACCACTGGCTCAGCCAGAGGGTCCAGTACTACTCAACGAGCATTCAAGCCGCCGCAGAGCGCGCAGATTTCGGTCTTACCGTTTGCTGGTCAGTTGGGTTCACCGGTCCGTGCCGTGCGGACACGTCAAGGAGTTAGTTCATGCCCTCCCTCGATAGCCTGAAAAGCCTCAAGACACTCGTCGTCAACGACAAGACATACCACTATTTCAGCCTGCCGGACGCTGCCAGATCGCTGGGCGATCTGGACAAGTTGCCGATGTCGCTCAAAGTGCTGCTGGAAAACCTGCTGCGCTGGGAAGACAACAAGACCGTCACGGGCGAGGATCTCAAGTCCCTCGCCGCCTGGCTCGGCGAGCGCAAGTCCGACCGGGAAATCCAGTACCGGCCTGCTCGCGTATTGATGCAAGACTTCACCGGCGTTCCCGCCGTGGTCGATCTGGCCGCCATGCGTGCGGCAGTGGCCAAGGCCGGCGGCGATCCGCAGCGCATCAATCCCCTGTCGCCTGTCGATCTGGTCATCGACCACTCGGTCATGGTCGACAAGTTCGGCGACGACAAGGCATTCGGCGAGAACGTCGACATCGAAATGCAGCGCAACGGCGAGCGTTACGCGTTTCTGCGCTGGGGCCAGAGCGCCTTCGACAATTTCAGCGTGGTGCCGCCAGGCACTGGCATCTGCCACCAGGTCAACCTTGAATACCTGGGCCGCACCGTGTGGACCAAGGAAGAAGATGGCCGCACTTACGCCTTTCCTGACACGCTGGTGGGTACCGATTCCCACACCACCATGATCAACGGTCTCGGCGTGCTTGGCTGGGGCGTCGGCGGTATCGAAGCGGAAGCGGCCATGCTCGGTCAACCGGTGTCGATGCTGATTCCGGAAGTGATCGGCTTCAAGCTGACCGGCAAGCTCAAGGAAGGCATCACGGCCACCGATCTGGTGCTCACCGTCACGCAGATGCTGCGCAAGAAAGGCGTGGTAGGAAAATTCGTCGAATTCTACGGTGACGGCCTGGCCGATCTGCCGCTGGCCGACCGCGCGACCATCGCCAACATGGCCCCGGAATACGGCGCCACGTGCGGCTTCTTCCCGGTGGATGAGGTGACACTGGAATACCTGCGCCTGTCGGGCCGTCCGGACGACACCGTGCAGTTGGTCGAAGCTTATTGCAAGGCGCAGGGCCTGTGGCGTCTGCCCGGCCAGGAGCCGGTGTTCACTGATGCGCTGGAGCTGGACATGGGCTCGGTGGTGGCAAGCCTCGCCGGCCCGAAACGTCCGCAGGATCGCGTGGCCCTGCCGGATGTTTCGCAGGCGTTCAGCGATTTTCTGGGGCTGGCGCTCAAGCCGAGCAAACACGAAGAAGGCCGTCTGGAAAGCGAGGGCGGCGGTGGCGTTGCGGTCGGCAATGCCGAACAGGTCGGCGAAGCGGAATATGAATACGAAGGCAATCGCTACCGTCTGAAAAACGGCGCTGTGGTGATTGCTGCCATTACCTCGTGCACCAATACCTCGAACCCGAGCGTGATGATGGCGGCGGGCCTGCTGGCGAAAAAAGCCGTTGAAAAAGGCCTGCAACGCAAGCCTTGGGTCAAGAGTTCGCTGGCGCCGGGCTCAAAGGTTGTCACTGACTACTACAAAGCCGCGGGCCTCACCGAGTACCTCGACGCACTGGGCTTCGACCTGGTGGGTTACGGCTGCACCACGTGCATCGGTAACTCCGGGCCGCTGCGCGATCCCATCGAAAAAGCCATCCAGCAATCGGACCTGACCGTGGCGTCGGTGCTGTCCGGCAACCGCAACTTCGAAGGCCGCGTCCACCCGCTGGTGAAAACCAACTGGCTGGCGTCGCCGCCACTGGTGGTCGCCTATGCCCTGGCGGGCACAGTGCGTATCGACTTGAGCAGCGAGCCGTTGGGCGAAGGGTCCGACGGTCAGCCGGTCTACCTGCGTGACATCTGGCCGAGCCAGAAGGAAATCGCCGACGCGGTCATGAATGTCAGTACCGGCATGTTCCACAAGGAATACGCCGAAGTGTTCGCCGGCGACGCGCAATGGCAGGCCATCGAGGTGCCGCAAGCGGCCACTTACGTCTGGCAGGACGACTCCACCTACATTCAGCATCCGCCGTTTTTCGACGACATCGCCGGGCCTTTACCAGTGGTTGCCGACGTGCACAATGCGCGAGTGCTGGCGATCCTCGGCGATTCGGTGACCACCGACCACATTTCTCCCGCCGGCAACATCAAGGCCGACAGCCCCGCAGGCCGCTACCTTCGCAGCAAGGGCGTGGAACCCAAGGACTTCAACTCCTACGGTTCGCGACGCGGCAACCACGAGGTGATGATGCGCGGCACCTTCGCCAACATCCGCATCCGCAACGAAATGCTCGGCAATGAAGAAGGCGGCTACACCCTGCACGTGCCGACCGACGAGAAGCTGCCGATCTATGACGCGGCCATGCGCTATCAGCAGGCAGGCACGCCGCTGGTGGTGGTTGCCGGTCAGGAGTACGGCACAGGCTCCAGCCGTGACTGGGCAGCCAAAGGCACCAATCTGCTGGGGGTGAAAGCGGTCATCGCGGAGAGTTTCGAGCGTATCCACCGCTCGAATCTGGTCGGCATGGGCGTGCTGCCCCTGCAGTTCAAGAACGGCCAGAGCCGCAAGACGCTGGAACTGACCGGTAAGGAAGTCATCACCATCACCGGCCTCACCGGTGCCACGCTGCAGCCAGGCATGAGCCTGACACTGCAGATCGCCCGGGAGAATGGCAAGCAGGAAAATGTCGACGTGCTTTGTCGGATCGACACGCTGAATGAGGTGGAATACTTCAAATCCGGCGGCATCCTGCATTACGTCCTGCGACAGCTGATCGCGTCGTAAACACGGCAACTCGGGCGTTGAGCCCGATGCCGGACCTGACAGGACGCCTGTTCGCGACGGCTGGGTTTCGGCCGGTACATCTTTAGTGGATGGACCGGCCTCTTCGCGAGCAAGCTCGCTCCTACAGAATTCGTGTCTGGGAGGCGAGTCGGGAATGCCCGGAGATCCCTGTGGGAGTGAGCTTGCTCGCGATGAGGCCGATATGTTCGCCGGAGAGATATCGCCTGCTCGACACACACCTGGCAACCCCACAAATCCCTTGTAGGAGCGCGGCTTGTCCCGCGATCTGGCGCGCAGCGGCAGCAGAATCGGACGGGGTATGTCAGGCAGACTGCATGGCCGGTCTTTACGACGACTTCGTCGCCGATCGCGGGACAAGCCACGCTCCTACGGGCAGTGCATCAAGCTTTCGCGAGCAAGCTCGCACACAGGTTTTGTGCTTGACCCAAAACCAGGCGACGCCGCAGAAATGGTGTAGGAGTGAGCCTGCTCGCGAGACGTCTTGTTAGTCGATAATGCAGCAGCCGAGTCAGCGCAGTAGCCAGCAAACCCCATCCTCCCACTGCCATCTCTAACGCCCCCCCTGCGGCAGTCTGCGGCCTACCGGACTTCACCCGCCGTCATCCAGAACTTTCAGCCCATTCCCACAAGCGCGCCTGTTTAATCAACGTTAATATCGCCGCCTTCATTAAACGCTCAAGGACGGCAACATGCCGGCGCAACGCTGGATCTCCCTGACCCTGCTGGCACTCGGCTATTGCATTGCACTGGTCTACGGGCAACTGAGCCTGCCGGTCGTCATCACCCTCGGCCTGCTGGTGATGGCCGGGCTGTGCGTTACCCGCTTCAATCACCGGGCCGTGCATGCTGCGGGCCACGGGCTTTTCATCGCCTTGGCCCTCGGCCTCGCCATTCACTGGTTGCCAGGGTTCTTCAGCGCCCGGGTGATTGCTGGCGTGCGTTTCAGCCCTGAAGCGGCGCCCTTTTCGATGTACCTGAACCTCGACAAACCCTTGATCGGTTTCTGGATTGCGATCGCCTGCCCGTGGGTGTTTGCCGGCGTCCTCTGGCGGCGGTCGCTGAAAACGTCGGCGCTCGTGCTGCCGATCACGACGGCAGCGTGTCTGGCAACGGCCACCGCCCTTGGGGTCACCGGCTGGTCGCCCAAATGGCCAGAGCAGACCGGACTCTGGGCACTGAATAACCTGCTGCTGGTTTCACTCACCGAGGAACTGCTGTTTCGTGGCTACGTTCAGGGCGGGCTGACGCGTCTGCTGCGCAGATTCCCGTGCCACGAGGCACTGGCGATCGTGCTGGCGGCTTCGCTGTTTGGCGCGGCTCACCTCGGCGCGGGCTGGCAGTGGATGCTTCTGGCGGGGATGGCGGGCATTGGCTACGGTATTGCTTACCGTATCGGCGGATTGCCTGCGGCAGTGCTCACCCATTTCGGGCTGAACCTGGCGCATTTCGGGCTGTTCACCTACCCGATGTTCGACCGCTGAACCTTGACCTGCGGCAAACGGACCCATGACGCAGTTCACAAAACGCTTAATTTCCTGACCCATTGGCCGATAACTCGTCAAAGCCTTCCTGGATTGAACAGCTCATGCGAAATAACCAGCCCATCACTCAACGCGAACGGACATTTCCGGCGCAGCAACGGTTGATCTCGACAACCGATGCCCGTGGCGTGATCACCTACTGCAACGACGCGTTCGTTGAAATCAGCGGTTTTTCGCGGGATGAGCTGATCAAGGCCCCACACAACACCGTTCGCCATCCGGACGTGCCGTCTGCCGTTTTCGAGCACATGTGGGGCACCCTCAAACAGGGCCTGCCGTGGATGGGCATCGTCAAGAATCGCTGCAAAAACGGCGACCATTACTGGGTGAACGCGTACGTCACGCCGATCTTCGACCAGAAACAAGTCATCGGCTTCGAATCCGTGCGGATCAAGCCAACCGCCGAGCAGATCCGTCGCGCAGAAGCCCTGTATTCGCGCTTGAACAGCGGCAAGCCGGCTGTGCCGACCCGGGACAAATGGCTGCCGGTGCTTCAGGACTGGCTGCCCTTCATTCTGGTCAGCCAACTGAGCTTTTTGATCGGCGTCTGGCTGAATTCACATTGGGGTTTTGCTTTGGCAGCGGCGCTGTCCGTACCGCTGGGCCTGCTGGGCCTCAGCTGGCAGCAGCGCGGAATCAAACGCCTGCTGCGTCTGGCGGAGCAGACCACTTCCGACCCGCTGATCGCGCAGATGTACACCGACAGTCGCGGTCCGCAAGCCCGCCTCGAGATGTCTATTCTGAGCCAGGAAGCGCGCCTGAAAACCTGCCTGACGCGTCTGCAGGACACTGCCGAACACCTCAATTCCCAGGCGCGTCAGTCCGACAGCCTGGCCCAGTCCAGCTCCAGCGGTCTTGAGCGTCAGCGCGTAGAAACCGAACAGGTCGCCACGGCGGTCAATCAGATGGCAGCCACGACCCAGGAAGTCGCCAGCCACGTACAGCGCACTGCCGACGCCACGCAGCAGGCCAACGAACTGACCCGCCGCGGCCGTGACATCGCCAGCGAAACCCGTGAAGCGATCCAGCGTCTGTCGACATCGGTTGGCGAAACCGGCCTGACCGTCACACAACTGGCCAAGGACAGCGACGAAATCGGTGGCGTGGTGGATGTGATCAAGGGCATTGCCGATCAGACCAACCTGCTCGCGCTGAACGCCGCCATCGAAGCGGCTCGCGCCGGGGAAATGGGCCGAGGATTCGCGGTGGTCGCCGACGAGGTGCGTCAGCTGGCGCAGCGCACGACGGAGTCCACGGGGCAGATTCACGCGCTCATTGCCAAGTTGCAACAGACCGCCAACAACGCCGTGCAGACCATGAACACTGGCCGTCGTCAGGCGGAAGAAGGCGTCGAACAAGTCATGGAGGCTGACAAGGCGCTGGTCGGCATCAGCGACGCCGTGGCCAACATCACCGACATGACCACGCAAATCGCTGCCGCAACCGAGGAGCAAAGCTCGGTGGCCGAGGAAGTCAGCCGCAACATCAGCACCATCGCCCAGCTCGCCGACCAGACCTCCGACGAAGCGCGCCGGTCGGCCACCCTGAGCGCCGAACTGACCAACACCGCGCACACCCAATATTCGCTGGTGGAGCGCTTCAACCGCTGACCTGGACGCGTCACACCTCGAGCCCCGACAGCCTTGCTGCCGGGGCTTTCTGTTTTTCGGGGCTCAAAAAAGTAGGACGTTTCTGAAATTCCACGAATACCCCACCTCACCCGTCGAAATGCCAACCGAAGGCCAAATTCGGGATTGACAGCGATCCCACTCTCCTATTAGTTGAATTTTGTTAGCGATAAATAATTAATACCACAACGGTGTTATTCGCTGATCTGACTATTAATTAACGAGCACTCTTTCGCGCTACGAAAGCGCGTGACTGTGCTTAATGGAGAAGTTTAATGAGTGAAGTGATTGCTAGAACCCCTATCCCCTTGGAGCCTCCTATTGTGGAGATCGCAGACCCTGTGGATGGTCTGCTGCAAATCAGTGATTTGAACAACCCCATTGCCGTGGGCGTTAAGGTGTGGGATGCAGCTCAGCCAGGATTTTATTTTCAGCTCATTTTAGATGGGACTCCAGTCGGTGACGCTAGGATCATCACCCCGGCAGATAACATTGGAGACATCATCACAGTCTATCTGGATGAATATCTGCTTAATGCAGAAAAGACCTACTCTTTGAGTTTCAATACTACGAACCCAAATACAGAATTCTCAAATTCTTCTCCCGCGGTCCAGCTCAAAGTCGATCGCAGTCCCCCAGGCGCAGCCCTGCTCGCCCCACTCATCTTTCCCACCGCCAGTTTCGGCGATCGCCTCATTGGCCTGCTCCCCGGCTACGCCGGCATGGCCCGGGGCGACGTCATTCAGACGCTCTGCAATGACATCCCCGGCCCGGCACACACCGTGGCCGCCGATGAGCTGACCCTGCGCCCGATCGAAATCGGTTTTGACCGCGAACTCCTGCACAGTCTTGCGACCGATACAGTGCTGATCGAGTACATCGTGACCGACCGGGCGGGCAACGGGTCGACCACGTCACTGCCAACGCTGGTTTCCCTGCAAGTGTAACCAATCATTTTTGCCATTCGTCTGGATATTTCAGGCAGCAAACCCCACGTTTTTGAGTGGGGTTTCTGTCAACAAAATCACAGGAGCAAATTATTTTAATTTATTTTGTGCACACTCTTTCCTCAAAACCTACAGCTCCATCAGACATGTCCGAAGAGCTAGCAAATTTGAGTTCTCTGCAACATATAAATATATATTGATTTCCCAGTAAAAACGCGGAAAACCCTCGACCTACACAAAGACGAAATACATTCAAGAGGCAGTTTCTGAGCCGCGATGCTATGTAATCCCTTGCAGGGCTGTAATTTGACAGTCTTCTGCTGCGAACACACCATAGACACCTGTAGCGCAGAGTCCTACATAGACATTCATCGATCCAAATCTTTTAATCCTCGCAACCGCGATATGATCAAGGAGTTCCAATGGAAGACGAGAAGGATATCCAGTCACCAGGCGATCCGGATGGAACGCCATCCGGCATCAATAAGGAACCAGAACAACCGGCGATGAATGCCGATGCACCGAGCAGCGAACCGCCCGCGGACGCCTCAGTGCCGCTGTACGAAGAGTTTCACGCCGTGCCCGCGCCTAAAAAGACTGCGTCGGAAACCGCGCTTTGCTACGCGGAATATCTGCACAACGCGCCGGGCTTTCCCTGGAAGCAGGAGCAGGCGTTGCTTGATCCGACACCCAGCTTCGAAGCTCCGTACATCACAGGTGCCAGCGCCGACCGTCTAACGGACAGCGAGTTGATTTCGGGGATTTTTCTCAATATTCCCAGGTCGCCAAGGCTCTGGGTCGGGGATCAGCTGAAGCTGCGGTGGGGGCACAACACGTTCTATACCACCATCGGAGAATCCAAAGGCCGTAACGGCCCCCGGTTGATTCAGTACCTGAACAACGAATCCCTGGCCGATTACGACAACGGGCTCGTCGAGGTGCGGTATGAAGTGGTGCGACGTTCCCGGCTTGTCGGCATCTCTGAAACCCTGACCATCAATCTGCACCGGGAGGGCGCGCGACGTCGCCGATCCGCAAACCGTACCCGGGCCATACGCCGCCGCAGGGCGCCCCGATAACTCAACCACAGCGAGCACCACCGCAAGCTCGCATGAAAAAAGCCCCGGCTGCATGTCTGCAGCCGGGGCCATTACCGCCAGAGATCAATCGATGCTGCGATCAGAATGCCAGACGCAGGCCCACATTCGCGCCCCACGGCTGCTCGACGTGCTCACCCTTCATGTAGTCGAAATCGGCATGGACTTGCAGCCGCTCCGACAACGAAACCGACACCCCGGCGCCCAGTTCTGCCCGCGAGCCGAACAGGCCGTTATCGAAACGCTGACCGTTGACCTTCACCTCGTTGTTGCGAGAGAACTCATGAGCGAGCGCAGCGCGCACATAGGGCTGCACCACCCCGCCGTCCTCAAGCACAAAGCTGCGGCCGACCGTACTGCCGATCTTGCCAAGCACCGACTGCGTACGACCGGTGTCGGCCTGCAATCCGTTGTCGAGCGTGTAGCTGTCGCCGTCGATCCAGACGCTGGACATCTGCACGAAAGGCTCGACAAAGTATCCGTCGGCAAGCTTGACGTGCTTGCCCACTTCAATCGAGCCACCCAAGGCCGTGTTGCTGTAATCGCCTTTGGCCTTGGTGCCATCGCTCATCGCAACGTTCGATTCGTTGTGGAACTGGTTGAGCTTCAGCACCCCGTCAACGTAATACCCGTCGTCCGACAGCCAGGTGCCGTAAGCACCGACGTAATAGCTGTCGACCTGACCGGACGTCCCTCTGCCGATGTCCAGATCGGACTTGCTGTAACCGCCCATCACACCGACCATCAAATGCCCGTCGCTGACCGGCACAGGCGCGTCGGCACCGAACGACAAGCCCTGCTGCTTCTGTTCATAGCTGACGCCGGAGTCGAGCGATGCGTTGAACCGATTGCCGTAGCTGCGCATCCAGCCGCCGCCCTCCTCGCTGCCTCGCACCTCGCCGAGGCGACTGCGCAGCGTCGTCAACTCACTGTTCCAGACCGTCGGCGCGGCATTGAACAAAGCCAACGCACTCTGCGTGGAAGGACTGATCACCTTGCCGGAACCGACAATGAACCAGTCAGTACCTTGGCGCTGGAGCTCGTAGGAATACACCCCAAGGTCCGCGCGGCCACCCACCAGGCCAAACTCGGCGTTGCCACCTTCGGTATGAACCACCCGCAACGCCTCGAAACTCTCCGGCACCGCTTCGACACCGGTGTTTTGCACGCGCAACCGGTAACGACCCTCCGCTTTCCCGGCAACATCGAGCAGATCGCCTTCGCCGCTGTCCAGGTTGATGCGCATGTCGAACAACCCACGCCCCGACAACGACCCAAGCTTAAGAGAATGGAAACCTTCTCCGGAAAAACCAATGCTTCCGCCGTCCATTGCCAGCGTTTTCACGCTGTTATCCGCGCCCATTTGCCAGTGACCGCTGGAGTCGATGATCAATGAGTTTGCGTTGATAATGTTGCCGTCGAGGCGGCCATGATTACGCAGGATGACATTCAATGTACTGGTGTCATCGGCAACGAAATCGCCGGTGAGGCTGCTGTTGTTGACTTCTACTTCTACTTCACTGTCGTTAAAGATATCGAGCAGTCGACCATTACCAGCGTGCATATCAGAGTGATTTGCTACCCGTATTTTTGCCGTTGTATTCCATGGTTTTCCGGAAATACGATCAATTTTGATAGCTGAGCCGGTAAGAGCCGAGACTGTCGAACCATCGATTTCCAGACGGTTGATTACTGTTTCGTCTCCATGTTGACCTGTAATTATATATATGCCGTTTTCGCTGCCTGACACGTAACTCCCATCGAGAACGTGCGCTTCCCCGCCAGTCATTCTCAAACCACCATTCCCAGGTACTGAAGATAGATATCCATTACCTGAGACCGTCGAATTCGAAAATGTCAGAACACCTGATGGGCCAACCGATGCACCGTAGGCCGCTCCAGACACGCTACTGTTGATGACTGTCACTTGATTCAGTTTATCCAGGTCGGTCATTCGGGTCAGAAGTTGAATACCCAACCAGTTCTGGTTCTGAATGGTCGAATTTGTCACCCTCACCGAACTGGTATTTAGGGCCAGGCCCCCCGTCACAGTGCTGGAGTCAATATTTACCGAAGAGTCAATCGACGAGATTCTTTCCAGAATAGATCCACCACCTACAACAAGATGGCCGCTATTTGACACCTGATAGCTGTTTGATGCGGTGTCACCATCGATTATCAGCGTCTTACCATCCACAACGATTGCTGCATTTGGCATGCCGACGCTCGCGTCACCGTCGGCTTCTGCACTTTTTCCGCAAACAACACCGGTCGTGTCCAGCGATATACATTCGTCCGCAAACGCAGCTGACGCGAATACCCCTACTGCCAATCCCAACGCGCTTCGCCCGAGCCCCTTGAGCGAAATACCCCTATCAACCGACATGTCGCCTCCATCTGCAGATTCGAAAGATACACATTGCCAAAACCGCATACCGATTGAAAAAAAAATAAAAAAAATAAAAGTAGGAAACTTCCGCAGATGGTGAACGCTACAGCCTACATAATTTTTGCTCAGAATGAGCGGGCACGGGACTTATCCTGAAAAACGATGCATGACTTTCTTCCATCACATTCATCATTTTTCCTACAGCGCGTCGATCGGGACTACATTCCGGAGCATGCCGGCGTTTGACAACGTAAAGAAAATTCTATTAGTTAATTTACGTGCTGGTGAAAAGCTCTTCCCCTAATGCCAGCGCCTGGAAACGTAAAACAAAGGACCTTTTATGAACATTAATATTCAAGCACCTATCGTTATCCGCTCACGCACTATCAGAGAACCACTTCCACTCGAGGCGCCAGACATCGCCATTGCGTTCCACGACGAAGACAGCCTTGGGCTAATACCCGTCAACGAAACCTATGCGCCATTGACGGTCGACCTGAAAGTGTGGGAGGCCGCCGAGGAGGACTATACATATCAGTTGTACTGGAATGGGGAACGCCATGGGCCAGAGAAACTTATCGCGGCAACGGATCAACCCGGCGATCCACTGACTCTGGAAGTTCCAGTAGAGTTGCTTCTCGAGGGCCGACACTCGCTAAAATACCGCACATATAGTCCGGATGCGGATTCTGAGAATTTTTCTGATGAGTTCCCCGTTATTATCGACCGGACAGCACCCGGTAAACCACTCTTGGCCGCGTTGCAGTTTCCCGTCGAGGTCCAGAATGGACTGACCGCTGCTGAGCTCGAACGGTTGGGAGGTAAGCTCGAGGTGCAAGTGGCTGGCTACACCGGTATGGCAAAGCACGATGTGATTCATACTTTCTGGGGAGACGTCGCAGGTCCTACCGCCGTCGTCGATGAAGACGACATGGGGCTTAACAAAGTTGTCTTCGATTTTAGCAAGGAATTCCTCGAATCCATCGATACCGGTTCGCATGTCGTTAAATATAGGGTGATCGACAGAGCAGGAAACACCTCTGATGACTCGGTAGAAACCACAATAACTTTGCTACTTGAGGAAGTTCCTGACAACTACCCGGCACCCATTGTCGATGTCTCCGTTGGAGGCCTCATTGACTACGCGGAAGCCAAACTCGGTGTAATGATCGATATCCCTCAGTATCCAGGCGCTTCCGCGTTCGACGAGATTGTGCTTTATTGGGGTGACGATTCGCCAATGCTTCCTGTACAACTTCCTCCTGGCAACGAGGGCGAAGATGTAGTCCTGTCGCTACGTGTACCCTTTGAAACCATTGCTACCAAGCCGGTAGGCGAGGTCTCGATTACCTACACCGTTACTCGCAACAATCAATTAAGCGGCACGTCACTTCCAGCAGTTGTAGATATTTTCCTCACCCTGCCTGTTCCAGTTCCCACGACAGCGCCGATTGTGCAAGGTACCAGCTTGCAGAATCCGAACAAAGATGACAACTTCATCGATGAAGACGACTACGAATTCAACAGCAGGGCCATTGTAGCGTGGACATCAGAATTCAAGATTAACGATGATATTCATCTTTCTTGGGGCGACCAGCAACGCTTGCAGTGGTATCAAATTAAAGAGGAGGACGTTGCCGCGTCCAAAGATCTTATTATCCCAATCGCCAACAGCATTATGAAGGCCCAAGGAACAGGAAGTGAAATTCCTGTCCGCTATACGGTCACCAGAGAAGGCAATCCTAACCCCACGCTGTCGCCGATTCAAAAAGTGACCGTGCGATCCAAAGAGGATCTACCAGGCGGTCCTGGAGGTGTCGACGGACCAGTCTTTAAACTGAACCCTTCCGGCTTCATTTCGCAGAGCGTTGCGCCCAATGGCACCGACGGCTTGATTCTGCCCTATACCAACATCGCTCAGAACCAGAGACTGTCCTTTACATTCAAAGGCTTTGACGATGATGGCAACCCTATTGATGCTGCCACGGTAACGGCGAGTCGCGAGCTTGACGATCAAGACGTGATTAATGGGTACGCATTTCATGTCCCCTATATCACGCTGCGAACCATTTGCCGAGGATACTGCGAGGCTTATGTCCGAATTGATCCTGCGCCTGGCAGCAATCAAAGCGCCGTAACTTCGAAAGTCACTCGCGTGCCCGTTGAAATGCGCGAGTCTAGTGAGCCTTACTGCACAATTTAATTCCTAAACTGGCAGGGCGCTCGCCCTGCCTTCTTTGACAACGAGAGAAATCATGACAACTGTTGAAAGACCATCAGCCACCGCGCCACTTCCACTGGAACTGCCGACGATTCCCGCCGCATTGATGAGCGGCTTGATTCCTATTGATGAGTTAACGGCACCTATTACCGTAAACTTTCCTGTATGGCTTGCGGCGGAACCGAAGTATACCTACCAGCTAGTTTTCGACGGCGTCCGCGTTGGCCCTGAGAAAGAGATTCTGCCCGAGAACAAACCAGGTGACTTGTTAACTGTTGAGATTCCTGTAGATCTTCTGGTTGAAGGCGTTCATAAAGTTTCGTATCGAACCTATAGTCCTTTTGGCGATTCTATGAACTTCTCAGGTGAAGTCACCATCCTGATCGACAAAACCGCCCCAGGCGCCCCACAACTCGCCCCCATCATCTTCCCCGACGCCGTCCAGAATGGTCTGACGTCGTCGGAACTGGAAATGCTGAATAACGTTCTGCCCGGCAAGATCGCCAGTTACAGCGGGATGGCGGTGGGTGATGTGATTCGCACCTATTGGGGTCCGGTCGAGGGGCCGATGGCGTTCGTGGATGCGAACGACATGGGTTTGAACCGCGTGATGGTGGATTTCACCCGTAGCTTCCTGGAGCAGGCGGACGGCCTGAACGCCGCGGTGTTTTATACCGTGACGGATCAGGCAGGCAATGTGTCGATGCCGTCGGATTCGATTTCGATCCAGTTGCAGCTTTCGATGCTCAAACCGCTGCCGGCACCTGTTATCGCCGAGGCGAAAGGCGACACGCTGGATCCGGCGGATACCCTCAATGGCGCGACGCTGATCGTCGCGGCCAGCGCGAACCTGCGTGAAGGTGAGACGGTGATTGCGCGATTCGAAGGCCCAAAAGGCAGCGAACAGAAAGAGAAGCGCATTCTGCCGGACGAGGCCGGAATGGCGGTGTCGCTGGTATTCAGCAGCACGCTGGTGACCGCCAACGACGGGCAGCAGGTCGAGGCGTCTTACAGCGTCACGCGCACCAGCGGCATTGTGCAGGATTCGGAAACGCTGTCTCTGACAGTCATGAGTGCGGCGCTGGAACTGCCCGCGCCGACCATGGACACCGTAGGTCCCGACGGCATTTTGCGCCCTTCGCTGATCACCGGCTGGGATGCGATGGTGCGCGTCAGCTACCGCGACATGCAGGCATACGATGTCGTCAAGGCGCGTTGGGTGGGCAAGACCACGTTCGACACCGGCATGAAGAATGTGGGCGGCATGACTGAACTGGTGTTCGGCATTCCGAAGATGCTGATTCAGCAGAGCGAGGGTGGCAGCGCATCGGTGACGTATTTCGTCATCCGTAACGGCGTTGAAATGGAGTCGCAGACGCTGGCATTGACGGTCCGCGAAGGCACGATGTTCGACACTTCACCGGTGACGCTGGCTGGCAAGATCTACCTGCTGCCCGCCTATCCGGATCTGCTTCCTTCTTTCCCGAGTGGCACGACGATCAAACGTGTCCCGAGCGGCGGCGTTGCGCCGTACACCTTCACCACCAGTGATGCGAAGGTGGCGAAAGTGGACGCTGAAGGTCTGGTGTCGGTGCGCGGCAACGGCGTGGCAACCATCAGCGTGACCGACGCGTCGGGTGACTCGAAAAGTTACGTCGTCACGGTCACTGGCGTGATCGAATGCCACGGCGTGGGGTCTGGCAATTACACGCAGATGTCCAATGGCGCTGCACGCATTGGCGGCCGCATTCCCAGCATTCATCAGTTGATCGAGATCCATAACGCCTACGGCAACCGCTGGCCGATGGGCAATGCCAACTATTGGTCGTCCACCGTCGCCAAAAACGTGCTGGGCGCCAAGTGGTATTACGTGAAGCACCTGATTACCGGCAAGGACTATAAGTTGCTGCACATCAGTATCAGCCTGGGCGTGGCGATCCGCTGATACCGGCGGGTGATCAACCACCGCCCAACACCCTGATTCCATGACCCGGAGACGCGCGCCTGACGCAGCGTCTTCGGGTTGTTCGCGCAGACGAAGAACCCGCCACCATGACTGATCCGGTTCACCACCATGTTGCAAAGCCCCAGGCCAGCGTCGAGCGGGACCACTTCGAAGCGTTGGTCAATGGCAGACCGTTCGTGTGCAGTCGCGTAGACGGCAGGTTTTGCCTGCGCGCCGAACTGGATTCCGCCCGACGTCGACGGATCTGGAAGATCAACGCGACGGGGCGGGTCGGCAACGACGGCACGACGTTCGGCGTGTTCATCGACCACTCACTCGCACCGGGCATCCATGACCTGAAAGGCAATGCGCTGCTGACCGTGATCTATCACCTCACGCCCAAGCGAATGTCGCGCATTTATCACTCCGCGTATTTCCAACAAGGCAGCATGAGGTTGCTGGAATGCGCCGCCGGAGGACGCCTGCGGGGCACGTTTCACTTTGCCATTCCGGCAGTGGGCTTCTGGGTCAGTGAAGGCGTTTTCGACGTTGCCTGCCCGGACGACAGAGGCAACTGACCGTCAACCCAGCAGGCGCGCCGCGATGCGATCCGCCGTGTCCTGCAGACAGTCGGCGTAGCTGACGCTTGCCGATTTCAGGGGTTTGAGGTCATGATTGGCCGTCGGCAGCCAGTGCACTTCGATGCTGGATGACAGCTTATAGCCTTCGACCGCCTCGCGATTGCCCAGCGCATCGCGCTCGCCTTGGACGATCAGGGTCGGCGTGCGTAGATCGGCCAGATGAGCCACCCTCGGCTTTTCCGGTTTACCCGCCGCATAGAACGGATAGCCAAGGCAAATCAGCGCCTGCGCCTGAAGCTCATCGGCGACCAGGCTGGCCATGCGCCCACCCATGGATTTGCCCCCGATCGCCAGTCGTCCGCTGACCACCGGACGCACTGCAGCGTAGACCTGATGCCAGCATTCCAGCAGTTTCGCCTGCGGGTTCGGCGGACGTCTTCCGCCATCCGCACGGCGTTGTGCCATGTAGGGAAATTCGAATCGCAACACGCCAACACCTGAAGCGGCAAGGCGCGCGGCGATGTCATTCATGAACTCGCTGTCCATCGGCGCGCCGGCGCCGTGAGCGAGAATCAAGGTGGCCGATTTTACAGCCTGGCTGTTCGTCGGTGCCGTCCACAGCCATCCATGCTGCCGGGCCAGTTGCGCACATTGATCGGCGTCAGTGCTCGCCGGTTGACCTTTGCTCATGCTTGCCTCTTCGATTACGCCTTGTCGGCGGCAACGGTTGTATGCCGTGCATTATGCCGGGCAAAGAGGCTGCCGCGCGCGGGGAAACGTGCAGGCCGGCCTTTGGCGCCTGAGCCATTGTCAAGCACGT
This sequence comes from Pseudomonas sp. efr-133-TYG-103a, assembly GCF_030209235.1. NCBI lineage: Bacteria > Pseudomonadati > Pseudomonadota > Gammaproteobacteria > Pseudomonadales > Pseudomonadaceae > Pseudomonas > Pseudomonas sp. efr-133-TYG-103a. The sequence goes on along the minus strand of NZ_JARVSK010000026.1, from coordinate 156,373 downwards.
CACGCTGACAGATGCCCGACTGACGCTCATGAAGATTGCCGGCGGAGACAGCCTGGGTTCAGCTCGGCGGTTCTACCCTGCCAGAGCACTTCGGACGAAAGCACCGGAAGGATGAGCGCCCCAACCCGCACGCAACCGGGCGGTTTCATTCTCGGAAACAGGCTTCGCTCCGGCATGGGTCGATCAACCGCGACGATCGCCGATGCCATCTGCCAGCTCGGGCCAAATTTTTTTGGGCGATGAAACGTGCAACCGTCGACGGCATTTTTGTATACAACTTGAGGTGCAGAAACACTCCTGCAGCGCACGGAAAGACTGCAAGAGGAACGTTTCAGCACTGTGTCGAATCATCGAGCGCCGCGTCTGCCGAAGGACGCGGCGGTTCGATGCGATTGCGCGACCAAGTGTCGCACTCATCAATCGCGAGGCTTCCCACGCCAGCGTTTCGCGTCTAAGCTTGCGTCGCAGAGTGGTTCGGCAACAGCCGGCCACAGGCTTGGTAGAAGGATTGTGCACGGTACTCCAACCCGCTTGCAGACAGACAGCGCCGATCTGTTCGTCACCCGCCGGGTTGTATCCAATTCCCCACTCACGCGCGCTGTCCCCATCGACCTGTCCCCCGCACTTTCGGCCCACGTGGGCAGAACCTCATTGACCCAGTGCGTGGGCGTCTGTCTGAAAACCGCATCAGGCGTTTTCCGTTGACCTGACCCGCCGCTTGCGGCGCGGCAAAAGGTCTACGCTTACACGATGTTGCGGCCGTTACCACACTAATAAAATACCCAAACCGTGGAACCCTATAATGAGCACAGCAATCAGTCCGACTGCTTATAACTATAAGGTGGTCCGCCAGTTCGCCATCATGACGGTGGTCTGGGGGATCGTTGGCATGGGGCTCGGCGTCTTCATTGCCTCGCAACTGGTCTGGCCTGACCTCAACTTCGGCCTGCCGTGGACCACATTCGGACGCCTGCGCCCGCTGCACACTAACCTTGTGATCTTCGCCTTCGGTGGCTGCGCCCTGTTCGCCACTTCCTATTACGTCGTGCAACGCACGTGTCAGACGCGGCTGATTTCCGACGGCATGGCGGCGTTTCACTTCTGGGGCTGGCAGGCGGTGATCGTCGGCGCCATCGTCACCTTGCCGATGGGCTACACGACCACCAAGGAGTACGCCGAACTGGAATGGCCGATCGCGATCCTCCTGGCAATCGTCTGGATCACCTACGCGGCGGTGTTCTTCGGCACCATCGTCAAGCGCAAAACCAAGCACATCTACGTCGGCAACTGGTTCTACGGCGCGTTCATTGTGGTGACCGCCATGCTGCACATCGTCAACCACATCTCGCTGCCGGTGAGCCTGTTCAAGTCGTATTCGGCCTACTCAGGCGCGACTGACGCGATGATTCAATGGTGGTACGGGCACAACGCTGTAGGCTTTTTCCTCACGACCGGCTTTCTCGGGATGATGTACTACTTCGTTCCGAAACAGGCCGAACGTCCGATCTATTCGTATCGCCTGTCCATCGTGCACTTCTGGGCGCTGATCACCCTGTATATCTGGGCCGGCCCGCACCATTTGCACTACACCGCCCTGCCCGACTGGGCGCAGTCGCTGGGAATGGTGATGTCGATCATCCTGCTGGCGCCCAGCTGGGGCGGCATGATCAACGGCATGATGACCCTTTCCGGCGCCTGGCATAAATTGCGCACCGACCCGATCCTGCGTTTTCTGGTGGTGTCCTTGGCGTTCTACGGGATGTCGACGTTCGAGGGGCCGATGATGGCCATCAAGACCGTCAACTCGCTTTCTCACTACACCGACTGGACCATTGGCCACGTTCACGCTGGCGCCTTGGGTTGGGTGGCGATGATCTCCATCGGCGCGGTGTACCACATGATTCCGAGAATTTTCGGACGCCCGCAGATGCACAGCATCGGCCTGATCAACACGCATTTCTGGCTCGCCACCATCGGCACCGTGCTGTACATCGCCTCGATGTGGGTCAACGGCATCACCCAGGGCCTGATGTGGCGCGCCATCAACGATGACGGCACGCTGACGTACTCGTTCGTCGAAGCGCTGCAGGCCAGTCATCCGGGTTACATCGTGCGCGCCCTGGGCGGAGCGTTTTTCGCCAGCGGCATGCTGTTCATGGCCTATAACGTGTACCGGACGGTCCGTGCGTCGAACGCCGAAGAAGCCGAAGCGGCTGCCCAAATCGCCGTCGTGGGAGCGCACTGATGATCAGACACGAAACCCTCGAAAAGAACATCGGCCTGCTGTCGATCTTCATGGTCATCGCGGTGGCCGTGGGTGGCCTGACGCAGATCGTGCCGCTATTTTTCCAAGACGTTACCAACAAGCCCGTCGAAGGCATGAAGCCGCGTCCGGCCCTTGAACTGGAAGGCCGCGACGTGTTCATCGCCAATGGCTGCGTAGGCTGTCACTCCCAGATGATCCGGCCGTTCCGGGCCGAAACCGAGCGCTACGGCCACTATTCGGTGGCGGGCGAAAGCGTCTGGGATCACCCGTTCCTGTGGGGCTCAAAACGTACCGGGCCCGACCTGGCTCGCGTCGGCGGACGTTACTCGGATGACTGGCATCGTGCGCACCTGTACAACCCGCGCAACGTGGTGCCCGAGTCGATCATGCCGGCATACCCGTTCCTGGTGGAAAACCGGCTCGACGGCAAGAACACCGGCAAGAAAATGGAGGTGATGCGCAGCCTCGGCGTGCCGTACACCGACGAGGACATCGCCGGTGCCGGCGATGCCGTTCGCGGCAAGACCGAGATGGACGCACTGGTGGCCTACTTGCAAGGCCTGGGCACCCTCATCAAAAGCAAACGGTGATCACGATGGATATCGGAATGATTCGAGGTCTTGGCACGATCGTGGTGATGGTTGCGTTCATCGGCCTTTCGCTGTGGGTGTTCAGCCCCCGCCGCAAGGCTGAGTTCGACGATGCGACCCTGCTGCCCTTTGCCGACGATCCCGAGGCGATCAAACAGCTCGAGCAGGCGAAAACCTCCAGGAGCCGCGCACAATGACTACGTTCTGGAGCCTATACGTCACCGTGCTGACGCTGGGCACGATCTTCTCGCTGAGCTGGTTGCTGCTGGCGACCCGCAAAGGTCAGCGCGCCGACACCACCGACGAAACCGTCGGCCACTCCTTCGACGGCATCGAGGAATACGACAACCCGCTGCCCAAGTGGTGGTTCATGCTGTTCGTCGGCACCATCATTTTTGCCCTCGGCTACCTGGCGCTGTACCCGGGCCTTGGCAACTGGACGGGATTGCTGCCGGGTTACGAATACGCCGACAACGACAAGCAGGTGACGTTCTCCGACGGCAAGGCGGGCTGGACCGGCGTGCACGAGTGGGAGAAAGAGATGGCCCGGTCGGACGCCCGTTTCGGGCCAATTTTCGCCCGATTCGCCGCCATGCCGATCGAAGACGTCGCCAAAGATCCACAAGCGCTGAAAATGGGTGGGCGCCTGTTCGCCTCCAACTGCTCGGTCTGCCACGGGTCGGACGCCAAAGGTGCCTACGGCTTCCCGAACCTGACCGACGCCGACTGGCGCTGGGGCGGTGATCCGCAGACCATCAAGACCACCATCATGGGCGGGCGCCATGCCGTGATGCCCGCGTGGGGCGAAGTGGTCGGCGATCAAGGCGTCCGTGATGTCGCCGCCTTTGTCCTGACCCGTCTTGATGGCCGCAAATTGCCGGACGATGCCAAGGCCGATGCGGCGGCGGGGCAGAAGATATTTGCTGCCAACTGCGTGGCCTGCCACGGCCCCGAAGGCAAAGGCACGCCGGCAATGGGCGCTCCGGATCTGACCCACCCGACGGCCTTTATTTATGGCTCAAGCTTCGCGCAACTCCAGCAGACGATTCGCTACGGTCGTCAGGGCCAGATGCCGGCGCAGGAGTTACTGCAGGGAAACGACAAGGTGCATTTGCTGGCAGCGTATGTGTACAGCCTTTCCCATGGCGAGAAGAGCCAGGCGGATGAGCAGGAGTAGTAGAAACGGCGCCTCGCTGGCGGAAAATGGCGAGGCCCTCCTTTCGTTACATATTGACTGTTGTGGAAGTGCTGCAGCGGGCATAGGATGCGCAACAACCGAGTAGCAACGTAACTACATTCATATGCCAAGGAGTTGCCCATCCCATGATCACGACGATAACCAGCCGGGAATTCAATCAAGACACCAGCGGAGCCAAAAAAGCCACCAAGGAGGGGCCCGTATTCATTACCGACCGAGGACGCCCGGCTCACGTGCTTCTGACTATCGAGGACTATCAAAAGCTGGCCGGCGGATCCGCCAGCATTATTGACATGCTGGCGATGCCTGGCACTGAAGACATTGATTTCGAGCCGCAACGTGCCGTTGTCACTCAACGCGCGGTGGACTTTTCCTGATGTACCTGCTCGACACCAATGTCGTCTCTGAACTGCGAAAGAATCACAGGGCAGCACCCAGCGTGATGAGATGGGCACGGCCAATCCCGGCCTCCAGCCTGTATTTGTCGTCCATCACAGTGCTTGAGCTTGAGACTGGCATCCTGCGGCTCGAACGTCACGATGCTGCGCAATCGAAGCTGCTCAGAACGTGGCTGGAGCACCATGTTTTACCTGCATTTGCGGGCCGAATCCTGCCCATCGACACCGCTGTAGCGAGCAAATGTGCCCGATTGCACGTACCGGATCCTCGCAGCGAGTACGACGCATTGATCGCTGCCACGGCATTGGTACATGGCATGACGGTGGTCACACGCAATACCGCTGATTTTGCAGGCAGCGGGGTAGCACTTATCAACCCGTGGATCAGCCAGCTTAACGAGGATCGCGCGCCATACCGGGTATAGCCCTGAGCGAGTATCCCGTAAGCCACGCAGACCGCCCCATAGACTAAAATCAGAGGGGCGACAGGCGTGGCAAAACCATGAATAACGACCCCGACCGGCACGCACTGGCCGGGGCAGATTCCCCTTCCGTGGGACGTTGCGATGAGCGAACAAATACCGGTACACAACGTCACGCCGCCGACCAGAAAAGACGGCGACACCGTCGATCTCTACGCTTCGCGGGAGAAGATCTACACCCGGGCCTTTTCCGGTCTGTTCCGCAACCTGCGAATCAGCGGCGGCATCGTCCTGTTCCTGCTTTATTTCGGCACCGTCTGGCTCGACTGGGGCGGCCATCAGGCGGTCTGGTGGAACCTGCCGGAACGCAAGTTCTACATCTTCGGCGCCACCTTCTGGCCGCAGGATTTCATCCTGTTGTCCGGCATTCTGATCGTCAGCGCATTCGGGCTGTTTTTCATCACCGTATTCGCGGGGCGCGTCTGGTGCGGCTACACCTGCCCGCAGAGCGTCTGGACATGGATTTTCATGTGGTGCGAGAAGGTCACCGAAGGCGATCGCAATCAGCGGATGAAGCTGGACAAGTCGCCGATGAGCGCCGGCAAATTCACCCGCAAGCTGGCCAAGCACAGCCTGTGGCTGCTGATCGGGCTGCTCACCGGGCTGACCTTCGTCGGCTACTTCTCGCCGATCCGCGAACTGGTCGTCGACTTCATCACTGGTCGGGCCGATGGCTGGTCTTACTTCTGGGTCGGCTTCTTCACCCTTGCCACTTACGGCAACGCCGGCTGGCTGCGCGAGCAGGTGTGCATCTACATGTGCCCTTATGCGCGCTTCCAGAGCGTGATGTTCGACAAGGACACGCTGATCGTTTCTTACGACCCCCGTCGCGGCGAGAAACGAGGCCCGCGAAAAAAAGAGCTGGATTACAAAGCGCAGGGCCTGGGCGATTGCATCGACTGCACCATGTGCGTACAAGTCTGCCCCACCGGCATCGACATCCGTGACGGCCTGCAGATCGAGTGCATCGGCTGCGCAGCCTGCATCGATGCCTGCGACACGATCATGGACAAGATGAACTACCCACGCGGGCTGATCAGTTACACCACCGAACACAACCTGTCCGGCCAGACTACGCACACCCTGCGGCCGCGTCTGATTGGCTACGCGGTGGTGCTGCTGGTGATGATCGGCGTGCTGACGGGCGCGTTCTTCATGCGCTCGCTGGTGGGTTTCGACGTCAGCAAGGACCGCGTTCTGTACCGTGAGAATGCCGAAGGGCGCATTGAAAACGTGTACAGCCTCAAGGTCATGAACAAGGATCAGGTCGATCACGTCTACGTGCTGGACGCCACGGGCCTTGCGGACCTGAAGCTGCAAGGGCGGCGCGAGATCAAGGTGCCGGCGGGTGAAATCGTCACCTTGCCGGTCGAGCTGTCGGTGGCGCCAGAACAACTGCCGTCGAGCACCAACGAGGTGAAATTCATCCTGCGGGACGTCGAAGACAGTGGCAGCGAAACTCAGGCAAAAAGCCGTTTCATTGGCCCACAGGTGCGTTGAGAGAAGTCATCAATGAGCGTCGCAACCGCTGCAAGTCCCTGGTACCGGCATCTGTGGCCATGGATCATCATCGCCATCCTCGCCTGCTCGGTCACGCTGACCCTGTCCATGGTGACGATTGCCGTCAATCACCCGGACAACCTGGTGACCGACAACTATTACGAGGCCGGCAAAGGCATCAACCGTTCGCTGGATCGCGAATGGCTCGCGCAGACGCTGAAGCTGCGCGCCACGATCCAGCTGGACGCGCTGACCGGTGAGGTCGATGTGCGGCTCAACGGCGACAGTCAGCCGGAAACCATGGTGCTCAACCTGATTTCGCCGACGCAGCCGGAGAAGGATCGCAAGGTCGTTCTGGCGCGTAATCCTGCGCAACCCGGACGTTACGTCGGGCAACTGAGCGACCGGGTTGAAGGCCGGCGTTTCGTCGAATTGCTGGGCGTGGACAACGCCCGGACCTGGCGCCTGTTCGAAGAGGAGCTCATTGCCCGCGACAAAGCGCTGGTGCTGGGCGACGAGCCGCTTCAGGGCGCGGAAAAGAAGTGACGACGTGAACACTCCCCGCCCCTGCTATCACTGCGCACTGCCCGTTCCATCGGGCAACCGCTACCTCGCCACGGTGCTCGGCGAGCCTCGGGATTTCTGCTGCCCGGGCTGCCAGGCCATCGCCCAGGCCATCGTCGAAGGCGGCCTGGAAAGCTATTATCAGCACCGCAGCGAGGCCTCGACCAACCCGCAAACCCTGGCGCTGCCACTGCCTGACGAGCAGACGCTGTACGACCGCCCCGATGTGCAGGCGTCATTCGTGCGCCACGACGAGTCCCTCGCCGAAGCCACCCTGATGATCGACGGCATCAGTTGCGCGGCCTGCGGCTGGCTGATCGAGCGCCATCTGCGCACCTTGCCGGCCGTGGCCGAAGCGCGCCTGAACCTGTCCAGCCATCGTCTGCACCTGCGCTGGGACGATGCGCAACTGGCGCTGAGCGAGGTGATGAGTCAGCTGCGCAGCATTGGCTACGCGGCTCATCCTTACCAGACCGATCAGGCGACCGAGCATCTGGCCTCGGAGAATCGCCGCAGCCTGCGGCAACTGGGCGTGGCTGGTCTGCTCTGGTTCCAGGCGATGATGGCGACGATGGCCACATGGCCGGAGTTCAGCCTCGATCTCAGCCCGGACATGCACACGATCCTGCGCTGGGTGGCGATGTTTCTGACAACGCCGATTGTCTTTTACAGCTGTGCGCCCTTCTTCAAGGGTGCAGTGCGCGACCTGAGAACCCGACGTCTGACGATGGATGTTTCGGTGTCGCTGGCCATCGGCGCGGCTTATCTGGCAGGCATCTGGACGGCGATCACCGGTGTGGGTGAGCTGTATTTCGACGCGGTCGGCATGTTCGCCCTGTTCTTGCTGACCGGGCGCTATCTGGAGCGCCGCGCGCGGGAACGCACCGCCGCTGCCACCTCGCAACTGGTGAATCTGCTGCCGGCGTCCTGTCTGCGCGTGAAAGAAGACGGCCAGACCGAGCGCATCCTGCTCAGCGAACTGCGTCTGCACGATCGGGTGCTGGTCCATCCTGGCGCGGTTTTGCCCGCGGACGGCAGGATCGTCGCCGGACAATCCAGCCTCGATGAGTCGCTGCTCAGCGGTGAATACTTGCCCCAGCCGCGGCGCACGGGTGATGCCGTCACGGCGGGCACGGCCAACGTCGAAAGCGCCTTGACCGTCGAAGTGCTCGCGCTGGGCCATGACACCCGCCTGTCCGCCATCGTCCGGCTGCTGGAGCGGGCGCAGACGGAAAAGCCGCCGCTGGCCCGCATTGCCGACCGGGCCGCGCACTGGTTTCTGATGATCTCGCTGGTGCTGGCCGCCGCCATCGGCCTGTTGTGGTGGCAACTGGACCCCGCACGCGCCTTCTGGATCGTGCTGGCGATGCTGGTTGCGACCTGCCCCTGCGCGCTGTCGCTGGCGACGCCTACCGCATTGACCGCCGCCACCGGCACGCTGCACGCCCTGGGCCTGCTGCTCACGCGCGGCCATGTGCTGGAGGGGCTGAATCAGGTCGACACGGTCATCTTCGACAAGACCGGCACGCTCACCGAAGGCCGGCTGACCCTGCGCGCCATTCACAGCCTTGGCGCGTTGAGCAGTGACGAGTGCCTGTGCCTGGCGGCTGCGCTGGAAAATCACTCGGAGCACCCGGTCGCCAGGGCATTCGGCAGCACGCCGCTGACCGCACAGGATGTGATTGCAACGCCAGGGCTTGGTCTTGAGGGTCGCGTGGACGGTCGGGTTCTGCGCATCGGTCAGCCTGCGTTCGTCTGCGCGTTGAGTGACAGCCAGGTTCCGTCGCTGCCCGAGCAGGTGGGTCAATGCCTGCTGCTGGGCGACGCGCACCAGGCGCTGGCCTGGCTGGTGCTGGATGATCGTGTACGTGACGACGCCGCGGACTTGATCGACGCGTGCCGCCAGCGCGGCTGGAAGACGCTGCTGTTGTCCGGCGACAGTTCGCCGATGGTTGCCAGCGTCGCCGCGCAGCTGCGCATCGACGAAGCGCGCGGCAGCCTGCAGGCGCAGGACAAACTGGCAATTCTTGGGCAGTTACGGGCGCAGGGACACACCGTGCTGGTGGTCGGCGACGGAGTCAATGACGTGCCGGTGCTGGGCGCGGCGGACATCAGCGTGGCGATGGGCTCGGCGACCGACCTGGCGAAGACCAGCGCCGACGCGGTCCTGCTGTCCAATCGCCTGGAAGCGCTGGTGCAGGCATTCAGCCTGGCGCGCCGAACTCGCCGGATAATCATCGAAAACCTGCTGTGGGCCGGTCTGTACAATGGCCTCATGCTGCCGTTTGCCGCGCTGGGCCTGATCACGCCGTTGTGGGCGGCGGCCGGCATGTCGATCAGCTCGCTGGTGGTGGTGCTCAACGCCCTGCGACTGACCCGCATGAAGCAACGCCCACCCGCGCCCGCCCTCAGCGCCGACCGCCGTGCGCTGCCAGCATGACCGCACAACTGCTTCAGGAGGCCCGATGCCTGCGCTGTACGTCATGATTCCCGTCGCGCTGCTGATAGTGGCGGTGGCGATCTACATCTTTTTCTGGGCGGTGGACAGCGGTCAGTATGACGATCTGGACAGCCCGGCGCACAGCATCCTGTTCGACGATCAAGACCCCGCGCACAAGGCTGGCGTCGATGAAGCATCAGGAAAAAACGTACCGCCTGCGCGCGAGAAACCCGCGGATGATTGATCCGGATTCCAGCCCCTCGCGGTTGCGAGCAAGCGTGCGCCTACAAGGCGAACAGCTCGTTTCCCACGTCGAACGCTATGCAGGCCGGGCCCATGGCTGACCTCCTCCCCCAACTCGTCAGCGCGCTGATTCTCGGCCTGCTTGGCGGCGGCCACTGCCTGGGCATGTGCGGCGGGCTGATGGGCGCGCTGACCCTGGCGATCCCCAGGGAACAACGCAGTCGGCGCTTGCGCCTGCTTGCGGCCTACAACCTGGGGCGGATTTTCAGCTATGCCTGCGCCGGGTTATTGATCGGGCTGCTGGGTTGGGCGGTGATCAACAGTCCGGGCGCGATGTTGCTGCGGGTCGTTGCCGCGCTGTTGCTGATCAGCATGGGCTTGTACCTGGCCGGCTGGTGGAGCGGCCTGACGCGCATCGAAGGCCTGGGCCGCTGGCTGTGGCGCTTCATCCAACCAATCGCCAGCCGCCTGCTGCCAGTATCGAGCACACCGCGTGCCCTGTTGCTCGGCGCGTTGTGGGGCTGGTTGCCGTGCGGACTGGTTTACAGCACGTTGCTGTGGGCCGCCAGCCAGGGCAACGCCTGGTACAGCGGCCTGCTGATGCTCGCCTTTGGCGTCGGCACCTGGCCCGTGCTGCTCGCCACCGGCCTTGCCGCCGAACGCACCCACGCGCTGCTGCGCCGCCGCAGCGTGCGGGTGGCGGGCGGTCTGCTGGTCATCGTGTTCGGCCTGTGGACGCTGCCCGGCCCGCATCAGCACTGGCTGATGGGGCATTGACGGCACCGCTCGTCCGGCACGCGAAGGTCTCTCGCCGAGGGATCTGCCTGTATTGATCCAGATCAACGTTTCCCTGCTGCTCACTCCCTAAACTGCTTCCACCGCCAGTCTTTTCGGGAATGCCCGCATGCTCGACGACCTTCGTTGGGATTCAGAACTCATCCGCCGCTACGATCTGGCGGGACCCCGTTACACGTCCTACCCCACTGCCGTGCAGTTTCATACGCAGACAGGCGCCTTCGACCTGCTCCACGCCCTGCGCGAAAGCCGCAAGGCGCTCAGGCCGCTGTCGCTTTACGTGCACATCCCGTTCTGCGCCAACATTTGCTACTACTGCGCCTGCAACAAGGTGATCACCAAGGATCGCGGCCGCGCCCAGGCGTACCTGCAACGGCTGGAACACGAGATCGAGATGATCGCCTGTCACGTCGACGCTCGGCAGGTGGTCGAGCAACTGCACCTGGGCGGGGGCACGCCCACCTTCCTCAGTCACGTGGAACTGCGGCAGCTCATGGCGCACCTGCGCCAGCATTTCCATCTGCTGGACGATCATTCCGCCGACTACGGCATCGAAATCGACCCCCGCGAAGCCGACTGGTCGACCATGGGCCTGTTGCGCGAACTGGGCTTCAACCGCGTCAGCCTCGGCGTGCAGGATCTTGATCCGCTGGTGCAGCGCGCAATCAACCGCCTGCAAAGCCTGGAAGAGACCCGCGCCATCGTCGAGGCTGCGCGCACGCTGCAATTTCGGTCGGTGAACGTCGACCTGATCTACGGCTTGCCGTTGCAGACGCCCGACGGCTTCGCCCGCACGGTCGACGAAGTGATCGCGCTGCAGCCCGATCGGCTTTCGGTGTTCAACTACGCGCACCTGCCGGAACGCTTCATGCCGCAGCGGCGCATCGACACCGCGCAACTGCCGGGCCCCGAGCACAAGCTGCAGATGCTGCAGCGCACCATCGAACAATTGACCCGCGCAGGCTATCGCTACATCGGGATGGACCATTTCGCCCTGCCCGACGACGACCTGGCGATCGCGCAGGAAGAAGGCACCCTGCAACGCAATTTTCAGGGCTACACCACCCACGGTCACTGCGATCTGATCGGCCTGGGCGTCTCGGCCATCAGCCAGGTCGGCGATCTGTACGCGCAAAACAGCAATGACCTGACCGAATACCAGAGCCTGCTCGCCAGCGATCAACTGGCCACCAAACGCGGCCTGCTGCGCAACGCCGACGACCGTTTGCGACGCGCAGTCATCGGCCAACTGATCTGTCATTTCCAGCTGGATTTCGTCAGCATCGAGGCCACCTTCGCCATCGACTTTCGCAATTACTTCGCTGATGAGTGGCCGCAGTTACTGGACATGGCCACAGACGGACTCATCGAACTGGATGCCAGAGGGCTGACCGTCACGCCATCGGGACGGCTGCTGGTGCGGTCGATCTGCATGGTGTTCGACGCGTATCTCAGCATGCAAAACCGTCAGAGATTTTCCCGCGTCATATAGGAGTTTTCCTTTGCATGGGCAGGAATGTTTGTCACGCCATGGAAGGCACGTGCTAGTCGGGGCTTTGACCGTGGGTTACCCTTTCGACTTATGTGTGTATTTTCACAAGGAATTACCCGATGTCTGAGCCAGTAAAACTGCGCGCTCATACCCAGGCTCACTGCAAGGATTGCAGCCTGGCCCCGTTGTGCCTCCCGCTTTCGCTGAACCTGGAAGACATGGATGCACTGGACGAAATCGTCAAACGCGGCCGTCCACTGAAAAAAGGTGAATTCCTGTTTCGCCAGGGCGACACTTTCGATTCGGTCTACGCCGTGCGCTCTGGCGCGCTGAAAACCTTCAGCCTCAGCGATGGCGGCGAAGAGCAACTCACCGGCTTCCACCTGCCGAGCGAACTGGTCGGCTTGTCGGGCATGGACGCCGAGGCCTATCCGGTGTCGGCGCAGGCGATGGAGACCACCTCGGTCTGCGAAATTCCCTTCGAGCGGCTCGACGAGCTGTCCGTGCAACTGCCTCAATTGCGTCGGCAGCTGATGCGGGTGATGAGCCGGGAAATCCGCGACGATCAGCAGATGATGTTGCTGCTCTCGAAAAAAACCGCCGACGAGCGTATCGCGACCTTTCTGGTCAACCTGTCGGCGCGTTTTCAGGCCAGGGGGTTCTCGGCCAATCAGTTCCGCCTGAGCATGTCGCGCAATGAAATCGGCAATTATCTGGGGCTTGCGGTGGAAACCGTATCGCGAGTATTCACCCGATTCCAGCAGAACGCGCTGATCGCCGCCGAAGGCAAGGAAATCCACATTCTGGACCCGATCCAGCTGTGCGCACTGGCCGGTGGTTCGCTGGAAACCTGATGCATCGAGGCTTGGGCAGGCTTAGACTAGCGCCTTTGTTTCAGTCTCCTGCCCAGGATCCTTCGATGATTTTCGACGAGTTCAGCTTCAAATCCCTGATCCGCCCGGTGGTGGATTTCCCCAAGCCCGGCGTGATCTTCCGCGACATCACCCCGCTGTTTCAGTCGCCCAAGGCGCTGCGCGTAGTGATCGACAGCTTCATCCAGCGTTACATCGATGCGGAATTCACCCACGTCGGCGCGATGGACGCGAGGGGTTTTCTGATCGGCTCGATCATCGCCTACGAACTCAACAAACCACTGGTGCTGTTCCGCAAACAAGGCAAATTGCCGGCTGACGTCCTGGCCGAGGGCTACCAGACCGAGTACGGCGAAGCGTTCCTGGAAGTTCACGCCGACAGCCTGTGTGATGGCGATTCGGTAGTGATGTTCGATGACCTGATCGCGACCGGTGGCACGCTGATCGCCGCGGCCAACCTGATCCGCCGCATGGGCGCGAAGGTTTACGAAGCAGCGGCGATCATCGACTTGCCGGAACTGGGCGGTTCCCAGCGCCTGGAAGACATGGAAATCCCGACGTTTTGCCTGACGCAGTTCGCGTTGACCGATAAATAACGGCGCAGTAATTTTCCACTGTGAGCGCGCGTTTGCCCGCGATTGCGATGTGTCGGCCAAGACGGTGTATCTGACCCACCCTGATCGCGGGCAAGCGCGCTCCTACAGCGATTGGTGTGATTTCAGAGCTGGATCGGCTTGCGTCCCGCGAACGAGTGCGCCAGCGTTCCGCCATCCACCAGTTCAAGCTCGCCACCCAGCGGCACGCCGTGGGCGATCCGGGAAGTCACCAGACCTTTGTTGTTGAGCAACTGAGCGATGTAATGCGCCGTCGCCTCGCCCTCGACCGTGGGGTTGGTCGCCAGGATCACCTCGGTGAACGTGCCCTGCTCCTCGATGCGCGCCGTCAATTGAGGAATGCCGATCGCTTCAGGACCCAGCCCGTCCAGCGGCGACAGATGGCCTTTGAGCACGAAGTAACGTCCGCGATAACCGGTCTGCTCGACGGCGTAGACATCCATCGGCCCCTCCACGACGCACAACAATGTGTCGTCACGGCGGTTATCGGCGCATTGCGGGCACAGCTCATCCTCGGTCAGCGTGCGGCATTGCTTGCAGTGTCCAACGCCTTCCATGGCCTGACTCAGCGCTTGAGCCAGTCGCGAGCCGCCACTGCGATCACGCTCGAGCAACTGCAACGCCATGCGTTGAGCGGTTTTCTGACCCACGCCCGGCAAAATGCGCAGGGAGTCGATCAACTGGCGAATCAGAGGGCTGAAGCTCATTAAAGAAACGTCCGACAAAAACACGAGACGCGGTTTATACCCGCGCCCCCGATTAGCGTCAAATAACGCTTACGACACCTTCACCACCAGCTTGCCAAAGTTCTTCCCTTCGAGCATGCCAATGAAGGCGTCCGGCGCGTGCTCAAGGCCTTCCACCACGTCCTCGCGGAATTTGACTTTGCCGTCCTTCACCAGCGGCACCATCTCCTGCATGAATTCGTCCAGGCGATGGTAATACTCTTCGTAAACGATAAAGCCCTGAATTTTCGCGCGCTTGGTCAGCAGCGTGCGCATCAGCAGCGGCAGGTAGTTCGGGCCATCGGGCAGCCGCTGAGCGTTGTATTGCGCAATCAGGCCGCACAGCGGAACCCGCGCATGCTGGTTGAGCAGCGGCAGGACGGCCTCGAACACCTCACCGCCGACGAGTTCGAAATAGATGTCGATCCCGCTCGGACAGGCTTCGCTCAGTTGCTCGGCAAAGTGCTCGCTGTGGTGATCGATGCATGCGTCAAAACCCAGTTCGTCCATCACGTAGCGGCATTTGTCGATGCCGCCCGCGATGCCCACCACGCGCAGACCGTGCAGCTTGGCAACCTGGCCGACGACCGAGCCGACGGCACCGGACGCTGCGGCAACCACCAGCGTCTCACCGGCTTTGGGCTGACCGATGTGCATCAGGCCCATGTAGCCAGTGATACCGGGCATGCCCAATACGCCGACGGCCATGGACGGAGTCGGAATATCCTTCGGCACGGGCAGGAGGTTCTTGCCGTCCGAAATGCTGTGGGTCTGCCAGCCGGTCTGCCCCACTACCAGGTCACCTTCCCTGAACGCAGGATTGCGCGACTGCTCGACGACACTGACGGCGCCGCCTTCCATCACCGCGTCAATTTCCACCGGCGGCGCGTAGGATGGCGCGTCGCTCATGCGGCCACGCATGTAGGGATCGAGGGAAAGGTACAGCGTGCGAAGCTGAAGCTGCCCTTCCTGCAGGTCAGGCAAAGCTTCACGTTCCAGACGAAAGTTCTCCGGCGTCGGTGCGCCCTGCGGACGGGAGGCCAGGACGATACGCTGGTTGAGGATCAGATCTTGCGACATCGGGAGCGGCTCCTTGATAGATCAATGAAGGACTATAGAAAGCAGACCGTTCAGCCCGGACGGGGTTCGGTTGAATGCAGCAGGCAATATGAGGGACATCATTTTTCATCGCAACGTCGAACCTCAGTTTGCGCGCCAGCAGCCGGTGCATGCGCTGAACATGCAGCGGTCGCAGAAGCGTCTCAGCGAGCAAGCTCACGCCTACAGGTCACGAGCTCGGCTCCGGCATCGCAGTGAGGCGGAATACTGATCATCGGCCCATAAAAAATGCCAGGCACTCGGCCTGGCATTTTCGGTGCAACGCAACCAACGCTGGATCAGAACGGCAGTTTCATGCCTGGCGGCAGTTGCATGCCGGCGGTCATGCTGGCGGTCTTCTCCTGGCTGGCGGCCTCGATCTTGCGCACGGCGTCGTTGACGGCGGCGGCGATGAGGTCTTCCAGGATTTCCTTGTCTTCCTGCATCAGGCTGTCGTCCAGACTGACGCGCTTGACGTCGTGGCGTCCGGTCATCACCACGCTCACAAGGCCTGCGCCGGACTGGCCGGTCACTTCGGCATTGGCCAGTTCTTCCTGCATCTTGGCCATTTTTTCCTGCATCTGCTGGGCCTGCTTCATCAGGCCAGCCATGCCACCTTTCATCATGGGAGTTCTCCTCGAAAGTCGTTGGGGTCGTAACGCGGCGCCAAGTGAGCTTAGCGCCTCGTGGTGATTAATGGGCCTGTGCCGGGGCGTCCACCGGCACAATCGTGTCTTCGCGAATGAACGCGCCAAACTGCTCCAGCATCTGCTTGATGAACGGATCGCCATGAATGGCGGCTTCGGCCTGACGCTGGCGATCGGCCCTGCGACGTGCCGCGGCCTGCGCTGGCGTCTCCTGCTCTGGCTTGATCAGCTCGATACTCAGATGGATAGTGCGTTCATGGTATTGGTTCAGCGCATCGTTCAAACGGCGCTGTTGCGTCGAGTTGAACAGCGCGCTGTGCGCCGGATCCAGGTGCAGCAGCCAGTTGTCGCCCTCGACCGAAATCAACGTGCAGTTGGCAGCGATGCTGCCGGTCATGCCAGACACCGGCAGTTTCGGGAATATGTCCAGCCAGTCTGCGGCAAGACCGGTGGCCGGCCTGGCGGCGGGCAGCAACTCCGGCTCCTTTTCCACCGCTTCGGCGGTGTCGTGGGCGAGGTCGTCAAGGTACGCAAACGAGGCAGGATCGATGTCGACATCCGGCTCGTAGTAATCGTCATCCGGTGGCGGCTCGTCGTCGCGCTCCATCGGCGCCGGCACATAAGCGACCGCATCCGGCACATGCTCGAGCATCGCGGGAGTCACTGCATCGGCGGCGGCCTGCAGCTGTTCCTGCGACTCGACTTCCGGCGCGTCCGGCACCGGACTTGCAGGCGCGGGCGTCGGCATCGGGGTCAGATCAGGCTGCTCGGCCACAGTGTCCAGCACAGGCTCGGGAATCTCTTCGGCCACCGGCTCGGGCTCGATCACAGCGGCCAACGGCGCCGCCTTCGGCTCGTTCCAGGGCAGATCGATCTCTTGCGCCGCAGTGGCCGGCTCAGGCACCGGGGCAACCGGCACAGCGGGCGTTTCGACAGCAGGCGCTGGCGCACTGACTGCCGGGCTGCGGTCCGGCGTAGGCGCGATGGCCGCCGGACTTGCCACCGCTGTCCGGGAATCAACCGTGGCCGGGCTGATCCCCACTGACTTTAACGGTTGCCTGGGTGCCGCTTCACTGTCCGCGGGACGGAACGCGAGCATGCGCAGCAGGACCATCTCGAACCCGCCTCGCGGATCGGGAGCCAGCGGCAGATCGCGGCGCCCGATGAGGCCCATCTGATAGTAGAACTGAACGTCTTCGGCCGGTAAGGCCTGAGCCAGCGCCAACACGCGATCGCGGTCGCCATGGCCGTTGTCGACACCTTCGGGCAGCGCCTGCGCGATGGCGACGCGGTGCAGCACATTGAGGATTTCCGACAGCACGCCGCTCCAGTCCGGCCCCTGCTCGGCCAGATGGCGAACGGCCTCGAGCAGCGAGCGAGCGTCGCCGTCGATCAACGCGGTCAGCACGTCGTAAACCTGGCCGTGATCCAGTGTGCCGAGCATCGCCCGGACATCCGCGGCCAGCACTTTGCCTTCGCCGAACGCGATGGCCTGATCGGTCAGGCTCATGGCGTCGCGCATCGAACCGTCGGCGGCGCGGCCCAGCAGCCACAGCGCGTCGTCTTCGAACGGAATGTTTTCAGCGCCCAGCACGTGGGTCAGGTGCTCGACCACGCGCTCGGGCGTCATGTTTTTCAGCGAGAACTGCAGGCAACGCGACAGGATGGTCGCGGGCAGTTTCTGCGGGTCAGTGGTCGCGAGGATGAATTTGACGTAGGGCGGCGGCTCTTCCAGCGTCTTGAGCAAGGCGTTGAACGAGTGGCTGGAGAGCATGTGCACTTCGTCGATCAGGTAGACCTTGAAGCGTCCGCGGCTCGGGGCGTACTGCACGTTGTCGAGCAGTTCGCGGGTGTCTTCGACCTTGGTGCGGCTCGCGGCATCGATCTCGATCAGGTCGACGAAACGGCCCTCGTCGATCTCCCGGCAGACCGAACATTCGCCACAGGGCGAAGACGTGATGCCGGTTTCGCAGTTCAGGCACTTGGCGATGATCCGCGCGATGGTGGTCTTGCCGACGCCACGGGTGCCGGTGAACAGATAGGCGTGGTGCAGGCGCTGGCTGTCCAGCGCGTTGATCAAGGCCTTGAGCACATGGGTCTGGCCGACCATTTCGCGGAACGAGCGCGGACGCCATTTACGTGCAAGAACCTGATAACTCATTGAAAACCGTCGCGACTGGGATGCGGAAGACCGCTAATGCTAGCGGAGCGGGGGCAAAAATGCATCCGGGCAATATGAGTGCGCGCATATAAACAATCTGCGACTAGACTGCCACGACAGCGGAAACGCCGAATGAATGCCCACTGATAGCGCCGTTATGCTCATATAGAGGGACCACATGCGTCTGCTGGCACTGAGCGCTTTGTTGCTGATAAGTGGGACGGGACATGCCGAGCACGCGCCGCTGAGGTTTTCCATTGCCGACGCGTGGGCCATGCCGCTGGTGCAGATCGATGATCATCAGGCCACCGGCGGCATACTGTTTGACATCATGCAAAGCATGGCGGCCCAGGCCGACCGGGCGGCCGAATATCGCGTGGTGCCCATCCAGCGCGTGCAGCGCACGCTGGAGCGCGGCGCCATCGACGTGCGCTGTTACGCCGCGCAGTCGTGGATGCCGAACCTTTCGGGCGATTACACCTGGAGCCTGCCACTGCTGATCCAGCGCGACCTGCTGATCAGCACGCCCGACAACGCCGCGCCGGTCGAACCCGGGCAGCTCGACAACGAGGCCATCGGCACGGTGCTGGGTTACGTTTACCCCACGCTGCAGCACAGTTTCGACAGCCAGCGGCTGAGACGCGACGATGCCCGCAGTGAGGTTCAGGTCCTGCAGAAACTGCAGATCCATCGCTATCGCTATGCCATTGGCAACCAATGGTCGCTGGACTGGTTCAACCGCAACCTTCCCGAAAATCAGAAACTGCGCCGCGTGGCTGTCATCGACGAGCAACCGGTGGGCTGTATTGTGCGCAACGACACGCAGATTCCCGCGCAGCAACTGATGCGAATCCTGCTGCGCATGCGCATGTCCGGGGAGATCGACCGGATCATGAGCCGCTACAACACGGTGTCGGGATTGCCGGCAGATCGTCCTTCAACGCCTTGAACAGCCTGGGACAGCGCGCTCGGCGAGCCGATCGAAGCAGCGCGAGGCGTCAAGACCGGACGCTTCAAGCTGTAGCAATAACGTCACATTGCGGGATTAGGCTCCCTCGACATAATTAGTTACACCTTGAATCCAGCGAGCAGGAGCCGTGATGAGCGACAAACCCCAAGACCCCGCCACGCCGTCCGCCAGCACGACGTCCACCGATTCCCCCATCGACACCAGCCGTCGTCGCTTTCTGGGTGGCGTGGCCGTATTAGGTGCCGGGGCGACGTTAAGCAGCGTTGTCGCCGCGAGCGACGCCGGCAGCGACGGCAAGTCTGCCGCCCTTGAAACCACCTTAAGCGGTGCTGAACTGGACAAGGCGCTGGCCGACAACGTCAAGACCATCGTGGTCATCTACGGCGAGAACCGCAGCTTCAATAACCTGTTCGCCAATTTCCCCGGCGTCGAGAAACCATTGTCGGCGGTGAAAGCCGATGACTATCGGCAGCGCGATCGCGACGGCAAGCTGCTGGAAACGCTGCCGCCGGCCTGGGGCGGTGTCTGCCAGATCGGCCCGCAAAGCATCGACGGCGTGACCTATCCGACCGGCGTGCAGTATCAGGAAAACCTGCCGAACGCGCCTTACGCACTTAAAGGCCCGAACGCGGAGGACTTGCCGCTGGGCCTGGTCACGCGGGATCTGTGGCATGTGTTTTATCAGAACCAGATGCAGATCAATGGCGGCAAGAACGACGGCTTCGTCGCCTGGGCCGACTCCGGCGGCCTGCCCTTGGGTTATTACAGCCAGAGCCAATACTCCTTGCGCCTGTGGGATGTGGCCAAAGAGTTCGTGCTCTGCGACAACTTCTTCCAGGGCGCCTTCGGCGGCTCGTTTCTCAATCACCAATACCTGATCAGCGCAAAAGTGCCGTTTTATCCGGACGCTGCGAGCTCGGCCGCCAAGTCGCAGATCGCCGTTCTGGAAAGCAGCGACCCGCTGGACTATCGCCTCAAGCCGCTGGAAAAATCCCCCGCCAGCGCCATGTCCGGCCCTCCTCAGTTCGGCCCCAGCGCCCTGACGCCTGATGGTTACGCGGTCAACACGATGGCCCCGCCCTACTGGCCGACCTGGCTGCGCGACAAGGAAAAACCCGATTACTCCCAGCCCAACCTGGCCAACGTTTTGGTGCCGCAGAGCCACGACCACATCGGCGACAAGCTGTCGAAGAAGAACATCGACTGGGCCTGGTACGCCGGCGCCTGGCAGTTGACGCTGGACGAGTACAAGGACTCGACCGGCATCCCGAAAATCCCGAACTTTCAGTATCACCATCAGCCGTTCAACTACTTCAAGCAGCAGGGCCCGGAAAACGCCGCCGAGCGTAAGAAACGTCTGCGCGACGGCGGCCTGGGCGATGAGTCGGCCACCAACCGGTTCCTCGCCGACGCCGAAGCCGGGAAGCTGCCTGCGGTGACGTTCTACAAGCCGCAGGGCAATCTGAACATGCACGCCGGTTACGCCGACGTGGCAGCGGGTGACCGGCATATCGATCGCGCCGTGAAGACCCTGCGCAACAGCCCTCAATGGAGCAACATGGTGATTGTCGTCACCGTCGACGAGAACGGCGGCTGGTGGGACCATGTCGCGCCGCCCAAAGGCGACCGCTGGGGCCCGGGCACACGGATTCCGGCCATCGTCATTTCGCCGTTCGCGCGCAAGGGCTCGGTCGATCACACGATTTACGACACGGCCTCGATCCTGCGCCTGATCACCCGCGTTCATGGCCTGGAAAAACTCGATGGCATCGTCGAACGCGACAACGCGATGACCGCACGCGGCCAGGCACCGATGGGCGACCTGACCAACGCCCTGCACTTCCCGAACTGACCGGTCGATCCGCGATCTGGCCTGAGCGCCGGATTGCGGACACCGCCGATGCCGGCCGTTTGCTCAGCCGGTGCCTCGGCCGTTTGTCCCGGTGACCACCATTCAGTTGCTCGCAGAATCCGGCCGGATCTGTCTATGTACAGCGTTTTCATGCCTGCCTAGAGTGGCCAGCTCCCCTAACCGACATCGGAGCGTCCATGCCACACTCATTCAAATTCCAGCAGGTCGATGTGTTCTCCAGCGCACCGACACAAGGCAACCCGCTGGCCGTCGTCAGCGCCGCCGATGATCTGACTGACGCGCAAATGGCCGCTTTCGCACGCTGGACCAACCTCAGCGAAACCACCTTCCTGCTGCGTCCGACGCATCCGGAGGCGGACTATCGCGTGCGCATTTTCACGACTACGCGTGAACTGCCATTTGCCGGGCACCCCACCTTGGGCAGCTGCTTCGTTTGGCTGGACAACGGGGGCGTCGCCCAGGCTGAGGAAGTCGTTCAGGAATGCGGCGCGGGGCTGGTGCGCATCCGCCGTGACGGTTCGCGTCTGGCCCTGTGCGCGCCGCCGTTGTTGCGCAGTGGTCCGGTTGAAGACGACGTGTTGCAGCGCATCATTGCAGGCCTTGGATTACGCCGTGAGCAAGTCACCGGGAGCCAATGGGCAGACAACGGCCCGGGCTGGGTCGCGGTCATGCTCGCCAGCCGCGATGACGTGCTCGGCGTACGTCCCGACTACGCCGCACTGCGCGGTCTGAACGTCGGCCTCGTCGCGCCGTGGACCGGGCCGGACGCCGAAGCCGATTTCGAAGTCCGCGCTTTCACGGGCGATCTGGGCGCCGAAGATCCGGTGACCGGCAGCCTCAACGCCAGCATCGCCCAATGGCTGATTCCGGCCGGTCTCGCGCCACGGCAGTACACCGCCCGCCAAGGCACGGCGATGGGCCACCGCGGTCAAGTCCACGTGGAGCAGCTCGGTGAGCAGATCTGGGTGAGCGGCGAGGTGCAAAAGTGCATCGCCGGTCAGGTGACGCTCTAAAGCAGGTCGGTTGCGGCGAGTCGAATCCGCCGCAAACCGGATCACCGACAGGGAAAGGCGTTTTTCAGCGCGGCGACCACCAGCACTGATTCGTTCAGATGCAGGCTCTGCGGGTGTTCTTCGAGCGACTGCACGACGATCCGCATTGACTGGACCATGGGAATTCCGCCCTCGGGCACGCACACCAGCCGGGGTGTATTACCGGCTTCATGAAACAGGTCCAGCGTGTCCATGGTCGCCTGCAGCACGCCCACGCAGTGACCGATGCCGACCGGGTTTTTCGCGGCGCCGCCACTCATGCTGTTGATGCCGTCCTGACATTCGAGCAGCAGCTTATTGCCGTCCGCCATGGCGTACGTACTCAAACTCAGCAGTAGCGCCGCGAACATCCATGTGATCGCTCGGGTCATCGGGTCCCTTCCGGTTTTATCGTCGATTGCCGCTAGCGCAGCCACAATTCCTTCACCGAATGATCCGCCGCCTTACGTACCACAAGGCTTGCGCGCTCACGGGTCGGCAAGATGTTTTCCAGCAGATTGGGACGGTTGATGTCACGCCAGATCTTGCGCGCGGCGTCGGGGGACTTTTCCGGCGGCAGGTCGGCGAGCTCGCGGAAATAGGCCCCGCGAGCGCGGAATGCAGTGCGTTGCAGCATCAGGAAGCGCTCGACGTACCAGCGTTCGATGTCACCTTCGTCGGCATCCAGGTAAATGGAGAAATCGAAGAAGTCCGAGACGATGCTGCCTGGTTTCTGCCCGTCATTGCCCTCGGTCTGCAGGACGTTCAGGCCTTCGAAAATGAGGATGTCCGGCTGACTCACCTTCAGGAATTTGTCCGGCACGATGTCGTAGCTGATGTGCGAGTAGACCGGCGCGCTGATCTCGGCGGCGCCGGCCTTGAGGTCCGAGAGAAACTTGACCATGCGCTTGCGATCGTAGCTTTCCGGAAAACCCTTGCGGTGCATGATGCCTTCGGCGTCGAGCTTGGCGTTGGGGTGCAGAAATCCGTCGGTGGTGACCAGATCGACCCGAGGGTGATCGGGCCAGCGCGCCATCAACGCCTGCAGCACACGCGCGAACGTGCTCTTGCCCACGGCAACGCTGCCGGCGACGGCGACGACATAGGTCTGTTTTTTCGCAGGACGGCCCAGAAAGGTGTCCTTGATGCTTGCCAGATTGCGTGCCGCGCTGACATGCAGGTTGATCAGTCGCGACAGCGGGAGGTAGATATTGGCGACATCTTCAAGGGAAATATCTTCGTTCACGCCTCGCAATGCAGCCAGATCTTCTTCGGACAAAGTCAGTGGCGTGCTGGCGCGCAGCCCCGCCCACTCTGCGCTGCTCATTACGAGATAGTCATCAGGCGCCATCTATAGCCTTCCAATCCAGGTGTCCATTTCGACAATGGTGCGAAGACTATCGTATTGACCCAAAAACGGGGCAGATTTCTTTGATCTGGCAGGTATTTGCCCGCTCGCAGGCCTGCCGGTCAGCCGGCAGGCCTGCGTATTCAAGCGATCAACGTCACCCTCAAGCCGATTCGTAAGGCGGGTAATCCACGTAACCCTCGGCGCCGCCGCCGTAGTAGGTGTCGCGGTTCGGGGTTGCCAGCGGCCAGCCGTTTTTCAGGCGGGCAACCAGATCGGGGTTGCCGATGAAGGGCTGGCCGAAGCCTGCCAGATCAATCAGCCCGGCGTCGACCAGATCCTGAGCGCGCTCAAGGGTCATGTCTCCGGCCAGAATCAGCGCCGTGCCAGCTAACTGCGCCTTGCACTGCGTGAGCAGGTCACGCAGCGCCTGTTCCTGCGCCTGCGCGCCTTCGCTGGCGAGGAAGAAGTGCGTCTGGTCCATCACGTGGACGTAGGCAATACCACGCTCGCCCATGCCCGCGCAAAGCGCTGCATAGGTTTCATCTATCTGCGGATAGAGCGGCATATCGAACAGCTGGCCGTAAGGCGAGATGCGGATGCCGACACGGTCGGCGCCGATTCTGGCGCAGACTGCATCCACCACTTCGAACACGAAACGCAGGCGATCCTGCAGGTTCTCGGCCGAATAACGGTCGCTGCGATCGTTCACCCGCGGATTGAGGAACTGCTCGATCAGATAGCCGTTGGCGCCATGGATTTCAACGCCGTCGAACCCGGCGGCAATGGCGTTTTCCGCGGCTTGCGCGAAGTCCTCGACGACCCGACCCACCTCATCGGTCGCCAGGGCGCGTGGCACCGAAGTCGGTACGAAACCGGGCTCGCCATCGTCCGTATAACCGAACGCAATGGCGCCTTGAGCAGGCTTGTTCGTCGAACTGACCGGCGCTTTGCCGCCTTCCTGAATCGAGGTGTGAGAGACACGGCCCACGTGCCAAAGCTGAGCAAACATTTTGCCGCCCACGCTGTGCACCGAGTCGGTGGTCAGCTTCCAGCCCTTGATCTGCTCGGGGGTGAAAATGCCCGGGTTGAACAGATAGCCCTGCCCTTCGCGGGAAATCGGCGTGCCTTCCGACACGATCAGGCCTGCGGTGCCACGCTGGGTGTAATGCAGCGCGATCTGCTCGGTCGCGATGTCTTCGGGTGCGCGCGAGCGAGTCATCGGCGCCATGACGAAGCGGTTGTTGAGGTTCAGGCCGTTCAGCGAATAGGGGGCAAACAGGTCAATCATCGAGTGATCTCCAAGGTGGGTGGCGAGCGACTCATCGAGTCGCCCAGACATTGCCCATAGGTTATTGGAGAATTTTGGTAACATTTAAGCCATTCACTACGAAGTGATATGAATCCTGGTCACCAATGAGGTCACGATGAACGCTTCCGACAGCCTCAAGGGCATCGACGTCTTTGTCAGCGTCGCGATGCTGGGCAGTTTTTCTGCCGCCGCCAAACGCCTGGGACTGACCAACTCGGCAATCAGCAAAAGCATCGCCCGACTCGAACAGCGGCTCGACACACGCCTGTTCAATCGCACCACGCGACGGTTGTCGCTGACCGACGCCGGGGCGCAGTACTACAGGACCTGCTCCGAAGTGCTGGGTTGTCTGGAAGAGGCCGAACAGGTGTTGAAGACCGAAAATGCCGAGCCCCACGGCAAGGTCCGGCTGGACCTGCCCGCCTCGTTCGGGCGCCTGCACGTACTGCCGCTGATGCTCGACTTCCTGCAAGAGCATCCACTGCTGTTGCCGCACATCACCTTCTCCGACCGCTTCATCGATCTGGTGGATCAGGGCATCGACATCGTCGTCCGAATCGGTGCGCCGGACGCTTGGCCCGCATTGCTGGGGCACAAGTTTCTCGGCGCGCAGCGGCTGGTATTTTGCGCATCGCCCGGCTACCTCGCGGCGCATGGCACGCCCCGTCAGGCCCACGAACTGGCGGATCACGCCTGCGTGCTTTACGGCCATGAGAATGGCAGCGTCACGGCGTGGTCGATGGCGGGCGAGCAAGGGAACGTCGACCGCCACGTCATGCACGGCCGAATTGCCATCGGCGACGGCGAAGGTCAACTCATGGCCGCCCTGACCGGCCTGGGCATCACCCAGTTGCCGACGTGGCTGGTGGACAAGCACCTGCAGAGCGGCGCGCTGGTCGAGGTGCTTCCGGAACTCGCGGTGCACAGCCTGCCGATCAACCTCATCTGGCTGAAAAGCCGGCAAAGCCTGCCGAAAGTCAAAGCGCTGCTCAGCGTGTTAGGCGCCTGCCTGACGCCTGCGGGAAGGACGCATGTCGAGGCCGAAAAGGACACTTGAATGTCGGACACGACGAATGATCGCGAGAAGCCGCATGGGGCGTGCGTGACGTAAAGATCGAAGATGATTGAAGCAGGAGGGGTTCGTTATGGAGGCAACCCCACCAGCCACACCCCGGCACACAATGTTCCCGCTGTGGCTGCTCCCTTCCGGGCCTGACCAGGTTAACGGGTAATCGTTGCGGGGGGACCGATGGGGTCACCATAACGACACTCGCCAGTTGGCGAGCCGCGCCATTGTACCGGTCTGGCGCGAAGTTACAACCTCTTGTTTCAGATTGAGAATTTTATCGGGTCCAACCCGTTTCGATGACGCCAGCAGGCGCGGCGCAAGGCAGAAATGCGGCACAATCAGTGCCTGATTTTCCACCTTCGTACACAGCGTGGCAGCTTCTTCCTGAACCCTGCCCGTCCCGGACGCCCCATGCACAGCACGTTGATGAAATACCAGGCGTTGTCGGCATCGCAGCACGCCCGGTTGCTGGAAATCGAACTGCCGAGGCAGCAAGTGAGTTACGTCGGCGACATCCATGGCGGCCTGCATTCGTTGACGGCACGGCCGGCATGCGACATTCAGGGTTACGCGCTACTGGTGGATGACATCCCTCGAGGATTTTTCCTACTCAAACGCAGGACGCTGCTGCCGCCTTGGGCCAGTGGCAATACCGCAACCCTTCACGCGCTGATGATCGATCATCGGCATCAAGGGTTGGGACTCGGCCGCGAATGCCTGGTCAGGCTGCCGGCTGTTGTGCGCGAAGGCTGGCCGGAGGTGGAGCGACTGATGTTGGCGGTGGAAACCGACAATGAAGGCGCCCGCCGCCTCTATCTGAACGCGGGCTGGCAGGACGTCCCTGCGCCGACGGGCATCGCGCTGGGGCGCGAAAGGCTGATGCTGTTGAAACTGCGCTGAGGGCCGTCAGCCTCCCAGCGCCCGCAACTGCCTGACTTTGTGAGTGCGCTCGCCGTTCATCCAGTGTTCCAGTCCGCCAACCGTCATCGGCCGGGCGATGAGATAACCCTGGACTTCGTGGCAACCCAGCTGACAGAGGATTTCGTAAACGGCCTCGGTTTCTGCGCCTTCGGCCACCACTCGGTAGCCCAGCCGCCGGGCCAGATCGACGATGGCCTCGACCAGACGACGATCCTTCTCATTGACGTCGAGGTGATCGACCAGCGACTTGTCGAGTTTGACGGTGGTCGCGGGTATCTGCCGCAGGTAACTCCAATTGCTGTAGCCGGTGCCGAAATCATCGATGGCAATGTCGATGTCCAGCGCCCGCAGACGCTCGAGTTGCAGACGCGTGAGGTCCGGATTCTCACACAGCGCGCTTTCGGTGAACTCAAGTTCGAAGCGACCGGGGTCCAGTCCGCTGATGGCCAGCTGCTCGAACAATGCATCGCTGAACAGCGAGTTCGCCAGATCGATGGCCGACACGTTCATGGCCACCTTGAACGCATAACCCTGCGCCTGCCAGCGCACGGCCTGTTCGACAGCGTGGCGCAGCACCCACAGGCTGAGCGAGCGGATCAGCGCAGTCTTTTCCGCCAGCGGAATGAACTCGGCCGGGCTGATCGGCCCCAGCACGGGATGCTGCCAGCGCAGCAGCGCCTCGACGGTGACGACCCTCCCGCTCGACACCTCCAGACGCGGCTGAAACACCAGAGACAACTGATCCGGGCTGCGCACCGCATCGGCCAGAGAAGCGAGCAGCAGAAAGGCGCGCTGTTGGGCGAAATCCAGATGCGGCTCGTACCAGCGCCATCCGGTCGCCTTGCCGCGCGCCTCATCGGCGGCGCTGACCACCAGTCGAATCCAGTCCTTTTCATCACAGCGATCCAGCCCCAACGGCAATACACCGATGCCCACGTCCATCTGGATAGGGATGTTGCGGCAGATCAAGGGTTCGCGAAAATGCTTGAGCAGATGCCGGAACAATTGTTCAGCCTGCTCCGGCCCGGTATGACGGGTGATCAAGGCAATCCGCGTCGGACTGACCTTGTACAGCGCCGTGTCTTCGGGCAACAGCCGGCGACAGCTGTCGATCATGCCGCGCACCAGTTCCTGCGCGAAGCTGTATCCCAGCGCCTTGACGATGCTGTCCAGAAACGCCGGATCGACCATATCGAGGGCAACCAGCGCGTGTTCATGCCGATCGGCCAGCGCAACGATGTCCTCCTCAAGCCGCCGCCGGTTGAACAGGCCGGTGGGCTGATCGACATAGCTGGCCTTGCGCAGATTGTTCAGCCGCTTCATGACCAGCTGACCGTACATTTCCAGCATCTTCACCTCGCGCGGGCCAAGCGCGGCGCGGGGTCGGTTATCGATAATGCACAGCGTGCCCAGCGCAAGCCCGTCGGCCGTCACCAGTGGCACGCCGGCGTAGAAACGGATGTGCGGCTCACCGGTGACCATGGGGTTGT
This sequence comes from Pseudomonas sp. efr-133-TYG-103a, assembly GCF_030209235.1. Lineage (NCBI taxonomy): Bacteria > Pseudomonadati > Pseudomonadota > Gammaproteobacteria > Pseudomonadales > Pseudomonadaceae > Pseudomonas > Pseudomonas sp. efr-133-TYG-103a. Next base: position 128,274 of record NZ_JARVSK010000026.1, on the reverse strand, counting down.
CGCGAAAACGCGAATCCAGTGTTGCGTCCGGAATCTGCAACACGTCGTGTCCGAGGATGGAGTAGGCACAGAAGGAAATTTCGCGCGGGGTTTCCCGCTCTTCGAGGCCGGTGCCGGCGCGAAACCACTGTTGGTGTTCGCTGACGATGGACACCAGCGCGATGGGCACCTCAAACACCAGCGCGACCATGTCGACGATATGATCCAGCACATCGTCGGCGGTCGAGTCGAGAAGCCCCATGTGAGTGATGCGGGACAGCCGCGAAGCCTCGTTAAGAGGCATCGGAGCACTATTGGCCATATCTGAAATCCCTGTTCAACTGCTCAGCGCCAGTAGTATCAAAACGATATTGTTAGGCAAAGTAGCACTAGATTCAGACGCTTGCAGGTGCTCGCAGACCGGCGGTGCTGACACAGCTGGCGCTGCAAAGTTGCAGCGATTGCGGGGCATCGAGCACCCGCGTGCTTCATTGCACCTGGAGCACCTCGTCCGCTTTGCCGCCTGCGCCTTGAATCACCAGATGAATGAAATGCAGCTTGGTGATCACGGCGGGCGGCAGCACAAACGGATAAAAGTCTGGCTGGCCCATGGCGCGCGACAACTCGTTAAGCATGCCGGCAAGCTCGATCCACGCGTTGACGAACGCCAGGAACGCGGGCCCGCCCGGATGCTGCGGGTCGTAAAGCGTTTCCAGTTCGAACGGCTGGTAATCGAGGTCCATGTCCCGGGCGCTCATGCCCAGGCTCAGCGCCGTGTCGACGGCATCCATCATGTGCAGGTAATGCGCCCAGGTTTCAGCCCAGTCTTCCCACGGATGCATGGTGGCGTAGGCGCTGACGTAGTGCTGCTGCCAGTCCGCCGGGGCGCCGTGCTGATAGTGATGATCCAGCGCATCGGCGTAGCTGGCGCGGTCATCGCCGAACAGATTGCGGAAACCGTCCTGCCAATAGGTGTCAGCGATCAGGCGATCCCAGTAGTAGTGTCCGACTTCGTGGCGGAAATGCCCGAGGAGCGTGCGGTAAGGTTCGTGCATCTGGACACGAACTTTCTCACGAATAGCGTCGTCAGCTTCTTCAACGTTGAGGGTGATCAGGCCGTTGGCGTGCCCGGTGGTCGGCAGATTGCCTTCCAGGTCGACGCCAAGGAATTCGAACGCCAGACCGCGCTGCTCGTCCACGCTCTTGGGGATGACCTGCAGCCCCAGCGTGATCAGCTGCGCCACCAAGCGCCGCTTGGCGGTCTCGATCTTGCGCCAGCGCTCCGGGTTTTCCGGCACGGACAAGTCGGGAATGGTCTTGTTGAGGCTACAGGCCACGCAGAATTCGCCGGCATTGAGCGCCGGAAACAGCCAGTTGCACGCAGCGGGGGTGTCCAGATTCGCACAGCGGCGATACAGCCCGGCCTGAGGCTCGTCGCTCAAACGCCAGGTGTTGAGGTCGGGCCCGGGCTCCAGGGCCGCGATCCTGCCCTGCTCCGGCAGATATCCCAGTGCTGCCGAACACGCCAGGCACTGGCTGTTACGGAAGAATACCGACTGCCCACAACGGCACTGCCAGACCTTGTTGTTGCGCTTGCTTTCACCGGCAAATGGCGCCGCGATCCGGGTGCTGAGTTGTTCGAAGAACTGGAACATGGCCATCTCCTGAGTGGGCTGCAAGCACTAGATCATCGGGGGTTGCGGCGGTTCCGTGGATTTTGTCCGCGAGGGGCATGGGCAGTGGGTGCCTCGGAAAGGCGTTCCCCCAGTTAAAGCGCCTTCCCGGCTGAAGCCGGTTCTACCGGGACAGACCGCCTTCCCGGCTGAAGCGGGTCCTACTGGGGGAGACCGCCTTCCCGGCTGAAGCCGGTCCTACTGGGGAAGAGGTCGGCATTAGCGCTGTGCTTACGCGCCCAACAACAAACGGCTCACTCCACCGCAACGTTGTGCTTCTTGAGAAACGCAACAAACGCCTCTTCGTCCAGCACCTTGAGCCCCAGTTCGTTGGCCTTGGTCAGCTTCGAGCCGGCGCCCGGCCCGGCGACCACGGTGTGGGTCTTGGCCGAGACAGAACCGGACACCTTGGCGCCGAGGCTTTCGAGCTTGTCCTTGGCGACGTCGCGACTCATCAGCTCCAGCGAGCCGGTCAGCACCCAGGTCTGCCCTGCCAGCGGCAAACCTTCGACGACTTTCTTTTCGCTCTGCCAGTGCATGCCGAATTCTTTGAGCTGTTGCTCGATGGCGATCGCGCGGTCGGCATTTGCCTTGATATCAAAGAAGGCTCTGACCGATTGCGCCTGTTTCTCCGGCAGGGTCTGGCGCATGTCCAGCCAGTCAGCCTTGACCACGCCTTCCAGCGTGGTGAATTTGTCCGCCAGTTTTTGCGCGGCGCCGGGGCCGACCGATGGAATGTTGAGTTTGTCGAGCATGCCGCCCAAGGTGGCGCTGGCCGCAAACTCGGCGCCCAGATCGCCGGTGTCCTGCAACACCATGTTGCATTCGCCAAGCAATGCGCCAATGACGTTCTGGTTGTGTTCGTCCTCGAAGAAGCTGTGAATTTCGTGTGCCACTTCCAGGCCGATGTCTGGCAGGTACGTCAGCACTTCAGGCAGCGCGGCCTTCACCCGCTCCAGCGAACCCAGCGAGCGTGCGAGTACTTTCGCGGTTTCCTCGCCGACATCGGGAATCCCCAGCGCATAGATGAAACGCGCCAGCGTCGGCTGCTTGCTGTCGTCGATGGCCTTGAGCAGTTTCTTGCTGGAGATTTCGGCGAAGCCTTCCAGATCGATGATTTGCTCGTATTCCAGCTTGTACAGGTCAGCGGGCGAGCCAATCAGCTTTTCGTCCACCAACTGCTCGATGGTCTTGTCGCCCAGGCCTTCGATGTCCATCGCGCGTCGGGACACGTAATGGATGATCGCCTGTTTGAGCTGCGCACCGCAGGCCAGGCGACCGACGCAGCGGTAAACCGCGCCTTCGCTGACCGTTTCCTTGCCCTTGCTGCGCTTGATCAGCTGCGTGCGCTCGACCTGCGAGCCACACACCGGGCAGGTCTGCGGAATCTCGACTTTGCGGGCGTTGTCGGGCCGCCGCTCCAGCACGACCTGCACCACCTGCGGGATCACGTCGCCTGCACGACGAATAATGACGGTGTCACCGATCATCAGGCCCAGGCGCGCGACTTCGTCCATGTTGTGCAGCGTGGCGTTGGCCACAGTGACGCCGGCCACCTTGACCGGCTTGAGGCGCGCGACCGGCGTCACGGCTCCGGTGCGGCCGACCTGGAATTCCACATCGAGCAGTTCGGTGAGTTCTTCCATGGCCGGGAATTTATGTGCAATGGCCCAGCGAGGCTCACGTGCGCGAAATCCCAGTTCGCGCTGGGAAGCAATGCTGTTGACCTTGAACACCACGCCGTCGATCTCATACGGCAGGGACAGCCGACGCTCGCCGATATCGTGGTAATACTTGAGGCAATCTTCGATGCCCTCGGCCACCTTCAGCTCTCGGCTGATCGGCATGCCCCACTCTTTGAGTTGCTTGAGATTGCCGATGTGGGTGTCGGCAATGTCGTGGGACACCTGACCGATGCCGTAACAGCAGAATTCCAGCGGGCGATTGGCGGTGATCTTCGAGTCCAGCTGGCGCAAGCTGCCCGCCGCGGCGTTGCGCGGGTTGGCGAAGGTCTTGCCGCCAATCTCCAGTTGACTGGCGTTGAGACGCTCGAACCCGGCCTTGGACATGAACACCTCGCCGCGCACTTCGAGGGTTTCCGGCCAGCCTTTGCCGTGCAGCTTGAGCGGGATATTGCGCACTGTGCGCACGTTGACGCTGATGTCCTCGCCCGTGGTGCCATCGCCGCGAGTGGCGCCGCGCACCAGAGCACCGTTCTGATACAGCAGGCTGACCGCCAGACCGTCGAGCTTGGGCTCGCAGCTGTACTCGACCTTGGCGGCGCTGCCGAATAGATCACCGGTGGGCAGATCGAGGCCTTCGTTGACCCGTCGATCGAACTCGCGCATGTCGGTTTCTTCGAAGGCGTTGCCCAGGCTGAGCATGGGGATTTCATGCCTGACCTGGGTGAACGCCGACAGTGCCGCGCTGCCGACACGCTGGGTCGGCGAATCGGGGGTGACCAGATGCGGGTTGTCCGCTTCCAGCGCTTTCAACTCGTGGAACAGGCGATCGTACTCGACGTCCGGAATGCTCGGCTCGTCGAGGACGTGATACCGGTAGTTGTGCAGGTCCAGCTCTGCGCGCAGTTCCAGGATTCGGGTTTCGGCAGCTTTCATAAATGTGTACTCGAAAAAGCAAAAGAGCAGCCGGGGCTGCTCATTCGTGGTCGTGCTAAACCTGTAGGAGCGTGGCTTGTCCCGCGATCGACGGGGAACCCGTCGCAATCTCGGCGAACGCGGTATTTCTGGACGAACGCGTTTGCGGGATTTGCTGCCGCTTCGCGACAGATCGCGGGACAAGCCACGCTCCTACAGGGTTGCGTCGCTCAATCAACGACGCTGAGTCAGTGCGCGGCGTTCGAACTCGACGATGCGCTGGCGGTAATGCTCGATGGTCTGCGCGGTCATGACGCTGCGCTGATCATCCTTGAGCTCGCCGTTGAGTTCATGGGCCAGTTTACGCGCCGCGGCCACCATCACATCAAACGCCTGCTTGGGATGGCGCGGACCCGGCAAGCCGAGGAAGAAGCTCACCGCACGGGTGCTGAAATGGTCGATGTCGTCCAGATCGAACACGCCCGGCTTGACGGCGTTGGCCATGGAGAACAGCACTTCGCCGTTGCCTGCCATGCTTTCGTGGCGATGGAAAATGTCCATTTCACCGAAGCGCAGGCCGCTTTCCAGAATGTTTTGTAACAAAGCAGGCCCTTTGAAACCGCTTTCGTCGCGGGAAATGACGCTGATCACCAGCACCTCTTCCACCGGCGCCAAGTCCTTGTCTTCGGTAATACGCTGGGTCGGCTTGTCGTCCGGGAAGTCATCGTCACGGGCCGAGAACAGGTTCGGACCGTCGAGATCCAGGTTCAAGTCGCCTTGCTGCGGTTCGTCCTTGCGCTTGCCGCGCTTGCTTTCGCGCTCAGGGCGCTCCGCCCGCTCAGGCCGCTCGCGAGCCGCGCTCATGGCCGGCAGATCCTGCTCGTCCAGTTGCGGCTCTTTATGGGTTTCCAGAACACGCGCAGGGCCCAGCACCTCGGCGGACGAGCCTTCGTCGTCGTCCGGCAGGTTGGAAAAGCTGCGGTCCAGCCTGAATTTCAGTTTGCCTTTGCCGCCGCGCATCCGGCGCCAGCCGTCAAAAAGAATACCGGCAATGACAATTATGCCGATGACGATCAGCCACTCTCGCAGACCGATTTCCATGTAATCCCGTGCCTCTAATGAAAATTCTGAAAAGTAAGGGCGTAAACCCCTTTAAAACGTGGAGCCAACTCTATGTTCTGAATGGCCTTTTACCCACGCGAAATGAAAAAGTGGACATTAAGCTAGCACGACCAAAGGTAACTTTACACCGTCTGTTACATCTGGCATGCCGCGAGGATCTGTACCTCTGCGGCGGTTGATCCTGTACTGAGCCATCGAGCGCCACTTTTCCCTCATCAATCCGTTCGGCTGCGCCGCAGCCCGTTACGCATCCACCAGCGCCATGGCCTCCTCTACGTCCACCGCCACGAGGCGCGAACACCCGGGCTCATGCATGGTCACGCCCATCAGTTGATCGGCCATTTCCATGGCGATCTTGTTGTGGGTGATGTAGATGAACTGCACCGTTTGCGACATCTCCTTGACCAGTCGGGCATAGCGGCCCACGTTGGCGTCGTCCAGCGGTGCGTCGACCTCGTCGAGCATGCAGAACGGTGCCGGGTTGAGTTTGAAAATGGCAAAAACCAGCGCCAGCGCGGTCAGGGCTTTTTCGCCACCGGACAGCAGATGGATCGTGCTGTTCTTCTTGCCCGGGGGACGCGCCATGATCGTCACCCCTGTATCGAGTAAATCTTCGCCCGTCAGTTCCAAGTAAGCGCTGCCACCACCGAAAACTTTTGGAAAAAGTGCCTGAATTCCGCTGTTTATCTGATCAAAGGTCTCTTTGAAGCGATTGCGCGTTTCTTTGTCGATCTTGCGAATGACGTTTTCCAGCGTGTCCAGCGCTTCGACCAGGTCGGCATCCTGAGCGTCGAGGTAACGCTTGCGCTCGGACTGCTGCTGGTATTCATCGATGGCGGCCAGGTTGATGGCGCCCAGACGCTGAATCCGCGCGGCGATGCGCTCCAGTTCCTCTTCGGCTTCCTTCTCGTTGGCCTCGGGCGTCAAGGTCGCCAGCACGCCATTCAGATCGTAGCCGTCTTCGTGCAGTTGCTCCTGGAGCGTCTTGCGTCGCACCGTGAGTGACTGCCATTCCAGCCGCTGCTGCTCCAGTTGCCCACGCAGCAACTGCGATTGCTGCTCGGCCTGGGTACGACGTTTCTCGGCTTCACGCAGGTCGCGGTCGGCGTCTTCCAGAGCGTTTTTCGCGGTGCGCATTTCGTCGTCGACGACCATGCGCCGTTCCAGCAACTCTTCGAGTTTCAGGCGCAGCTCTTCGAGTGGCGCCTCGCCCTCTTCCAGGCCCAGATTCAACTGCTCACGCTTCTCGGTCAGGCGCTCGGACTGCATCTCCAGACGCTCCAGGGCCTGACGCGTCGAGTCGTGCTGAGCGCGCAACGAGCTCAGCCTGACGGCCAACTGGTTGCCGTGATCCTTGTGCTGCCGCGCTTCCTGACGCACCCGATCGAGCCGTTCACGCAGGCTGTCACGTTGGGCCAGCAGCAGTTCGCGCTGCTCGGTGTCCAGCGCCATGCTGTCAAGCGCGTCCTGCAATTGCAGGCGCGACTCGCCCAGGCTTTCCTGCTCGATGGCGCGCTGCTCGCCGAGCTCGGTCAATTCTTCATCCAGCCGCGTGCGGCGCAGGGTCAATTGCTCGACCTTGGCTTTGGCTGCCGACAGCTGAGCCTTGAGCTCACTCTGCTGACGGGCTTCGTCCTGCAGGCGTCGGCGCAGTTGCTCACGACCGTCTTCCTGCACGCGCTGCTGCTCGCGCTGGGTGAGCAACAGTTCTTCAAGCGCAGCCAATGTGGCCTCACGCTCCTCGCGTTCGGCCTCCAGACGCTGCAACTCCTGGCCGCGGGCCAGGACGCCGCTTTCGGCCTCGCTGGCGCGACGCACCCGCAAGAAATCACGGCCGACCCAGTAGCCGTCGCGACTGATCAGGCTTTGCCCGGCGCTCAACTGCGAACGCAGTGCCAGGGCATCGTCGAGGGTTTCGACCGGCTTGACTTGACCGAGCCAGTGGCTCAGGTCGACGCCGGTTTCGACTTTGTCGAGCAGACTGCCCGGAATGCGGGTCTTGTCGGCTGCGGGGCTGACCAGACGCAGATCACCCTGATTGAAACCGGCCAGATCAAGGCCCGAGAAAGTGTCGACCAGCACCGCATGCAGATCGGCGCCCAGCACGGTTTCCACGGCCAGCTCCCAGCCCGATTCGACGCGCAAGCCTTCAGCCAGACGAGGACGCTCGCTCAACTGATGCTCGCGCAGCCATTCGGCGGTGCCGGTGCCGGGATCCAGCGCCGCCTGTTGCAACGCTTCCAGCGAAGCGATGCGGCCGTTCAGACGCTGCAGATCGCCCTGCGCCTGCTGTTGCGACTGAGTCGTCTGCTGCAGTTCGAGGCGCAATTGCTCGAGGCGCTCGACCAGCTGTTCTTCTTCGGCGGTCAGGTCTTCGAACGCCATTTCCCGCGCTGCAAGGTCTTCGCTGAGTGCCAGAATCGCCGCATCTTCCGGGTCGGCGGCGAGCAACTGGCGCTCTTCGCCCAACCTGCGCTGACGTTCGGCCAGGCGCTCCATACTGGTTTCCAGCTGCTGGATGCGCGATTGCTGAACCTCGGCCTGGCGTCGCGGTTCGGCAGACGTCAGGTTGAAGGCGTCCCATTTCTCCTGCCAGCCGTGCATCGCACTTTCCGCCTCTTCCAAGGCGGCGGCGGATTCCTCGGCGGCGGCGAGGGTCATTTCCTGCTCGGGCTCAAGCATTTCCAGCTCTTCGCCCAGCGTCGCCAGCAGCGTGCGGTCGTGGCCCAGATGGGATTCGGTTTCCTGCCGGGCGCGCTCGGCTTCGCGCAGATCGTCCTGCAACTGACGCAGCCGCTGCTGGCCGTGCTGAATGCTTTGCTCGACACGGGCAATGTCGCCGCCGACCGAATAAAAGCGGCCCTGCACCTGATTGAAGCGTTCGGAAAGATCGTGATGGCCGTCGCGCAGGCGTTCGATGGACGCATCGGCGCTGCGCTGATCGGCCACCAGCGCCTCGAAACTGACTTCCTGAGTGCCGATGATCGCCTCACGCTGCGCGACCTGATCGTTCAGCGCCTGCCAGCGCAAGGCTGACAACTGCGCCTTGAGCTGGCGCTCCTCGGCTTTATATTCCTGATACTTCTCGGCGGCCTGGGCCTGACGGTGCAGACGCTCGAGCTGGCGCTCGAGTTCTTCGCGCAGGTCAGTCAGGCGCGCCAGGTTTTCGTGGGTACGGCGGATGCGGTTTTCGGTTTCCCGGCGGCGTTCCTTGTACTTGGAAATACCGGCGGCTTCTTCGATGAAGTTGCGCAGATCCTCAGGCTTGGCTTCGATCAGCTTGGAAATCATGCCCTGTTCGATGATCGAATAGCTGCGCGGGCCCAGGCCGGTGCCGAGGAAAATGTCGGTGATGTCGCGACGACGGCACTTGGTGCCGTTCAGGTAATAGCTGTTCTGGCTGTCGCGGGTGACCTTGCGGCGAATGGAGATCTCCGCGTAGGCGGCGTATTCGCCCACCAGTGTGTTGTCCGAGTTGTCGAAGACCAGCTCGATGCTCGCCTGACTGACCGGTTTACGGCTGGTGGAGCCGTTGAAAATGACATCGGTCATCGACTCGCCGCGCAGGTTTTTCGCCGAGCTTTCGCCCATGACCCAGCGCACCGCGTCGATGATGTTGGACTTGCCGCATCCATTGGGGCCGACCACGGCCGCCATGTTGCTGGGGAAGTTCACCGTCGTCGGATCGACGAACGACTTGAACCCGGCCAGCCTGATGCATTTAAGGCGCATGGATCAGCTGGCCGCCAGGGCAGACAGGACCGACTGGCAGCTGCGCTCGGCGTAACAGGTCAGCACCTCGCGGATGCGCGACAGGTCACGGGCGATCACCGCTTCGAGCAATTGGCCGAACAGCGTCAGGTATTCGCTCATCTCGGCTTTGCGTTGCTCCAGCGCCAGGTAGTAGAAACGGCTCATGGAAGGCTGCAGGTTCTCGACGGTTTCTTCCAGATACGGATTGTCGGCGAACGGATAGGCCGCGCGCATGACGTTGAAACTGTCTTCGACGAACCCCTTCACATCCTTGCGCTCGCAGCTGGCGATCAGACGTTGCTGGATTTGCAGGAAGGGCGCCAGATCGGTCTGTTCTTGCCAGCTTCTGGCCACGGCCAGGCCGAGCAGAATGTACAGCTCACTCATCAGCGCGCAGAGGCTGGTGATGTTGTGCGGGGTCAGGACCGACACTTGAGCGCCGCGACGCGGCAGGATGACGATCAGGTGGCGTCGCTCGAGAACCAACAGCGCCTCGCGCACCGATCCCCGACTCACGTTGAGTGCCGCAGTGACCTTCTGCTCCTGAATCCGCTCTCCTGGCTTGAGCTCGCCGCGAATGATCCGCTCCGCGAGGTGATGAGCGATCTGCTCAGCGAGGCTGTCCGGTGCCTTGAACGTCATTTCTTTCCTTTAAATCCAATAGCTGCACACAAGCGGCGCAGTGTATCGCACTGCACACCTGTGGCGCAGGGCCATATGTATGGAAACTGGCACGAAATAAGCAAAACTTTGAGCGTGGTCCCACCCTTTCATTGCACAGCCAGCCCGCCGTTAATCGGCAAGTCGACGGAAATCCACATTTCCTGACTTAAAGGTCAGAAAATTATTGACCCGATAGTCAGAACTGATAGATTCATCGACATGTTCGATTACAAACTTTCTATTACAAGAAAATGAGGCACAACCGGTGATCCAGTTTCTACTGAACCAAGAGCTAAAAACCGAGCATGCTCTGGACCCGAACCTGACGGTGCTCAACTATTTGCGTGAGCACGTGCACAAGTCCGGCACCAAAGAGGGCTGCGCCAGCGGCGACTGTGGCGCGTGCACCGTGGTGGTGGGCGAGCTGTCGACCGATGAGCAGGGCCAGGATCACCTGAGTTATCGCAGTCTCAATTCGTGCCTGACGTTCGTTGCCGCGTTGCACGGCAAGCAGCTGATCAGTGTCGAAGATCTCAAGCACCAGGGTCAGTTGCACAGCGTGCAGCAGGCCATGGTCGACTGCCACGGATCGCAATGCGGGTTCTGCACACCGGGCTTCGTGATGTCGCTGTTCGCGCTGCAGAAGAACAGCTCGCAAGCGGACTCCGACCAGGAAAAGCAGGCTCAGGCCCATGAAGCGCTGGCCGGCAATCTGTGCCGTTGCACCGGTTATCGCCCTATTCTCGCCGCCGCCGGGCAGGCTTGTGGCGGACAGCACAAACCCGACCAGTTCGACGCCCGCCAGGCGCAGACCATCGCCCGCCTCAAGGCCATCAGACCGCAGCAGACGGCCGAGCTGAACAGCGGCGACAAGCGCTGTCTGGTGCCGTTGACCGTCGCCGACCTGGCCGATCTTTACGACGCCTACCCGCAGGCCAGGCTACTGGCGGGCGGCACCGATCTGGCGCTTGAAGTCACCCAGTTTCATCGCACGCTGCCGGTCATGATCTACGTGGGCAACGTGGCCGACATGAAGAAGATCGAGCACTTCGAGGACCGTATCGAGATCGGCGCTGCCACTGCGCTGACCGACTGCTACGAAGCGTTGAGCAGCGAGTACCCGGATTTCGGCGAACTGCTGCACCGTTTCGCGTCGCTGCAGATCCGCAATCAGGGCACGCTGGGCGGTAACATCGGCAACGCGTCGCCTATCGGGGACTCGCCTCCCCTACTGATCGCGCTGGGCGCCAACATCGTCCTGCGCAAAGGCGAGACGACTCGTACGCTGGCGCTGGAGGATTACTTCATCGATTACCGCGTAACCGCGCGTCAGGAAAGCGAGTTCATCGAGAAGATCATCGTACCCAGGGCCAGCGCAAGGCAGGCGTTTCGTGCCTATAAGGTTTCCAAGCGGCTGGACGATGACATCTCCGCCGTCTGCGCGGCCTTCCGTCTACAGGTCGAGAACGGCGCGATCGTCGATGCCCGTGCGGCCTTCGGCGGCATGGCGGCGATCCCCAAACGCGCTGCCCACTGCGAACAGGCCCTGATCGGACAGCCCTGGACATCGGCCACGATCGAACGAGCCTGTCATGCGCTGGAACAGGATTTCACGCCGCTGACGGATTTCCGTGCCAGCAAGGAATACCGCTTGCTGAGCGCGCAGAACCTGCTGCGCAAATACTTCATCGAGCTGCAAACGCCACACATCCAGACGCGGGTGACTGCATATGTCTAACCACCATCCAGCCAAAACCCAGGAAGAACTGGTCGCCCTGTTCCAGCAGGACCTGACCACTGGCGTCGGCCGCAGCGTCAAGCATGACAGCGCCGACAAACATGTGTCCGGCGAAGCGGTTTACATCGATGACCGCCTGGAATTCCCCAATCAGTTGCACGTATACGCGCGCCTCTCCGATCGCGCCCACGCCCGCATCGTCAGCGTCGATGTCTCGCCCTGCTACGACTTTGAAGGCGTGCGCATCGCGATCACCCATGAAGACATTCCGGGCCTCAAAGACATCGGCCCGCTGCTGCCCGGCGATCCGCTGCTGGCCATCGACAAGGTCGAATTCGTCGGCCAGCCCGTGATCGCCGTCGCGGCCCGCGATCTGGAGACCGCGCGCAAGGCAGCGATGGCAGCGATCATCGAGTACGAAGACCTCGAGCCGGTGCTGGATGTCGTCCAGGCCTACCGCGACCGGCATTTCGTGCTCGACAGCCACACTCATCAGCGCGGCGATTCGGCCGTAGCGCTGGAGACTGCACCGAACCGCATTCAGGGCACCTTGCACATCGGCGGCCAGGAACATTTCTATCTGGAAACGCAGATCTCCTCGGTGATGCCCACCGAGGACGGCGGAATGATCGTCTACTGCTCCACGCAAAACCCGACCGAAGTGCAAAAGCTCGTCGCCGAGGTGCTCGACGTGTCGATGAACAAGGTCGTGGTGGACATGCGGCGCATGGGCGGCGGGTTCGGCGGCAAGGAGACTCAGGCCGCGAGCCCGGCCTGCCTGTGTGCGGTGGTCGCGCGGCTGACCGGCCAGCCGACCAAAATGCGCCTGCCGCGCATGGAAGACATGATCATGACCGGCAAGCGCCATCCGTTTTATGTCGAGTACGACGTCGGCTTCGACAATGACGGCCGGTTGCAGGGCATTCAGCTGGAACTGGCCGGCAACTGCGGCTATTCCCCCGACCTTTCAGCCTCTATCGTCGATCGCGCCATGTTCCATGCCGACAATGCTTACTACTTGGGCGACGCGACGATCAACGGTCATCGCTGCAAGACCAACACGGCGTCGAACACGGCCTATCGGGGCTTTGGCGGCCCGCAGGGCATGGTCGCGATCGAGGAAGTGATGGATGCGATCGCCCGGCACCTAGGCAAGGATCCGCTGGCCGTGCGCAAGGCCAATTACTACGGCAAGACCGAGCGCAACGTCACCCACTACTACCAGACCGTCGAGCACAACATGCTCGAAGAGATGACCGCCGAACTCGAAGAAAGCAGCCAGTACGCCGAGCGTCGCAAGGCCGTCATGGCCTACAACGCCAACAGCCCGATCCTGAAGAAGGGTCTGGCGCTGACGCCGGTGAAATTCGGGATTTCCTTCACGGCCAGCTTCCTCAACCAAGCGGGCGCGCTGATCCACATTTACACCGATGGCAGCATTCACCTGAACCACGGCGGCACGGAGATGGGCCAGGGATTGAACACCAAGGTCGCTCAAGTGGTGGCCGAAGTGTTCCAGGTCGACATCGACCGCGTGCAGATCACCGCCACCAACACCGACAAGGTGCCGAACACGTCGCCGACGGCCGCCTCCAGCGGTGCGGACCTGAACGGCAAGGCTGCGCAGAACGCCGCTGAAACGCTCAAACAGCGCCTGATCGAATTCGCGGCGAAGCATTACGCTTGCGACGCAGCGCAGGTCGAATTTCGCAACGGCCATGTGCGGGTGGGCGAGCAGGTCATCAGTTTCGACACCCTCGCGCAACAGGCCTGGATGGGCCAGGTGTCGTTGTCCAGCACCGGCTATTACAAGACACCGAAAATCTTCTATGACCGCAGCCAGGCGCGCGGCCGGCCCTTCTATTACTTCGCTTTCGGTGCGGCGTGCACCGAGGTGATCGTCGACACGCTGACCGGTGAGTACAAAATGCTGCGCACCGACATCCTTCACGACGTCGGCGCCTCGCTGAATCCGGCCATCGACATCGGCCAGGTCGAAGGCGGCTACATTCAAGGCATGGGCTGGCTGACCACCGAAGAACTGGTGTGGAACGCCAAAGGCAAGCTGATGACCAACGGCCCGGCCGGCTACAAGATTCCGGCGGTGGCGGACATGCCGGCGGATTTACGGGTGAAGCTGGTGGAAAACCGCAAGAACCCGGAAGACACGGTGTTTCACTCCAAAGCCGTCGGCGAACCGCCATTCATGCTCGGCATCGCCGCGTGGTGTGCGATCAAGGATGCGGTGGCGAGTCTGGGCGATTACAGGCATCAGCCAAAGATCGACGCGCCCGCGACGCCGGAACGGGTGCTGTGGGGCTGCGAACAGATGCGCAAGCTCAAGGCCGCAGCGCCGGAAGCAGAAGGCGTGGCCCATGAACTGACGGTTTCACCTATTTGATCAGTGGCGTTCGAGCTGACGCCTTCGCGAGCAAGCTCGCTCCCACCGGGAACGATGCAACAGGACCCATCGCATTTCAGCTGGAGGAATGCGCTCCCTGTGGGAGTGAGCTTGCTCACGAATGGGCCGGGAAGGACAAAGAAGATTTGATCGTCTGACGCGATCAGGAGAAACCCATGAACAACTGGATCAGCGCCCTCGCCGAGTTGCAAACCCAGGGCACGCCGTGCGTCCTGGTGACGATCATCGAGGAGCGCGGCTCGACGCCGCGCAATGCCGGCTCGAAAATGGTGGTCAGCGCCGAGCGGATTTTCGACACCATCGGCGGCGGCCATCTGGAATACAAAGCCATGGAAATCGCCCGCGAGCTTCTCGCCAGCGGCAACCAGCAGACGCGTCTGGAGCGGTTCAGCCTCGGCGCCAGTCTCGGCCAGTGCTGCGGCGGCGTGAACGTATTGCTGTTCGAACCGATGGGCCGCCCCCAAGCGCAGATTGCCGTGTTCGGCGCCGGGCATGTGGGCCGCGCGCTGGTGCCGCTGCTCGCCAGCCTGCCCTGCCGGGTGCGCTGGATCGATTCGCGAGAGGCCGAATTCCCGCCACACGTGCCCGATGGCGTCACTCGCATCGTCAGTGAAGAAGTGGTCGACGAAGTGGATAACCTGCCCGCTGGCAGCTACTGCATCGTCATGACCCACAATCATCAACTGGACCTGGAACTGACCGCCGCCATCCTCACGCGCGGCGACTTCGCCTGGTTTGGCCTGATCGGCTCCCGGACCAAGCGCGCAAAATTCGAACACCGCTTGCGTGACCGCGGCTTCGACCCGGCACTGGTGCAGCGGATGCGCTGCCCCATGGGTCTGGCGGAAGTGAAAGGCAAGCTGCCGATGGAGATTGCCGTGTCCGTGGCCGCCGAGGTGATTGCAACGTATAACGCCCGTTTCGGGCTCGAGGGCGAGGAGCGGCGTGCTACGTCAGAACCCGTTGCCAAGCTCATGCCTGTCTCGCGACGCAGCCAGGTTTCCTGAATAAAAGTGAATCTTGAAATGACCATTGAAAAGAAAGCCTACCGCGCCGCCATCGTTCATAGCCTGGACGACCCTGCTCAGGTCGCTGTCGACGCGTCCTACGAGTATTTCGAAGACGGTCTGATGATCGTCGAGGACGGCCGGATCATTGCGGTAGGAAATGCCGCAGACCTGCTGGGCAGTCTGCCGCGCGAGGTCGAAGTGCTGACCTACACCGACGCCCTGATCACTGCCGGTTTCATCGACACCCACATCCATCTGCCACAGACCGGAATGGTCGGGTCCTACGGCGAACAGTTGCTGGACTGGCTGAACACGTACGTTTTCCCGTGCGAAAAACAGTTTGCCGACCCCGCGCATTCGGCCGAAGTGGCGGACATCTTTCTCAAGGAATTGCTGCGTAACGGCACCACCACGGCGCTGGTGTTCGGCAGCCGGCACAAAGAGTCGGTGGACGCGCTGTTCAGCGCCGCGCAGAAGCTCAACCTGCGGATGATCGCCGGCAAGGTGATGATGGACCGCAATGCCCCGGATTACCTGGTCGACACGGCTGAATCCAGCTACCTGGACAGCAAGGCGCTGATCGAGCGCTGGCATGGCAAGGGGCGTCTGCATTACGCGGTTACGCCGCGCTTCGCCCCGACCAGCACGCCGGAGCAGCTGACGCTGGCCGGGCAACTGCTGACCGAATACCCGGACTTGTACATGCAGACCCACATCAGCGAAAACCTGAAAGAGGTCGAGTGGGTCAAGGCGCTGTTCCCGGAGCGCAAGAATTACCTGGATGTCTACGACCATTTCAACCTGCTGGGCGAGCGTTCGGTGTTCGCCCACGGCGTGCATCTTTGCGATCAGGAATGTCAGCGCCTGGCTGAAACCGGGTCAGCCGTCGCCTTCTGCCCTACTTCCAACCTCTTTCTGGGCAGTGGCCTATTCAACCTGCCGATGGCAGAAAGGCACAAGCTCAACGTAGGACTGGGCACCGACGTGGGCGCCGGTACCAGCTTCTCGATCCTGCAGACGCTGAACGAAGCCTACAAAGTGATGCAATTGCAGGACGCCAGGCTGAGCCCGTTCAAATCCCTGTACCTGGCCACGCTGGGCGGTGCGCGAGCGCTTCGGCTGGACGACCGGATAGGCAACCTGCAAGAAGGCACCGAAGCCGACTTCGTGGTGCTGGACTTCAACGCGACACCGCTGCTGTCGTACCGGATGAAACAGGCGACCAGTATCGAGGAGAAGCTATTCGTATTAATGACACTGGGCGATGACAGGACGGTCAGCGAGACCTACTCGGCGGGGGTACGGGTGCATAAGCGCTGAGGCATCCGTGGGGCGTCCTGGAGATGATGATCGTTCCCACGCTCTGCGTGGGAACGCCCGTCTCGACGCTCTGCGTCTGTTTTGGACGCGGAGCGTCTAGGGATGCATTCCCACGCGGAGCGTGGGAACGATCAAACTGAACTTAGTGCGAGCTGATCCACTGAGTAGCGCGCTCAAACAGCTGTACTGCGCCCCGATTTCTTCTTCGGCAGCATCAGGTGCGAGAACACGGCGTGGAGGTCATCCGAGGCGCTGTCTTCGTCCAGGTTGAGCTTGCTGTCGATGTGATCCATGTGGTGCATCATCAGGTTCACCGCCAGCGCCGCGTCGCGCGCTTCGATGGCATCGATCAATTGCGTGTGTTCGTCGTACGAACAGTGCGAGCGGTTGCCGCTTTCGTACTGCGCGATGATCAACGAGGTCTGGGAAACCAGGCTGCGCTGGAAGCTGATCAAGGGCGCGTTCTTCGCCGCTTCGGCAAGCTTGAGGTGGAACTCGCCTGACAGCCGGATGCCCGCCCCACGGTCGCCCCTGGAAAAACTGTCGCGCTCATCGCTGACCATCTTGCGCAGCTCGTTGAGCTGTTCAACGGTGGCGTGCTCGACTGCCAGCTCGGTGATGGCCTTCTCGACCATACGGCGGGCGAAGAACACCTGCCGCGCTTCCTCGACGCTTGGACTGGCGACCACCGCCCCACGGTTCGGACGCAGCAAGACCACGCCTTCGTGAGCCAGACGCGAGAGCGCGCGGCGGATGATGGTGCGACTGACGCCGAAAATCTCGCCCAGCGCTTCTTCGCTCAGCTTGGTGCCGGGCGCAAGGCGCTGCTCGAGAATGGCTTCGAAAATATGGGCGTAGACGATGTCGTCCTGGGTCCCGCTGCGACCTGCCTTGGCCGTGCGCGGTTGTTTCTTGAGGGGTTGCAACTGATCGTTCATGGGCACTCGTGAGAACTGAATCCGGCACCTGGGCCGTGACCGTGATCGCTGATGGGCAAATCAATAGCAGATATCGCCGCAAAGTCACAGTAAAAGTAATGGCGCATTGTACACAGTGTGCAAAGTCTGCACAGGCCCCGCCCCGATGGGCCGTTATGCACACAATCGGCAAAATCCCCGAAACAAAACAGAAAACATTATTTGCATTATTTGTATACAAACGCATAATTCGCCCGTGCACGTTTCTGACCTTTCAGTCAACAAATCAGCCTGGCGGGTCGTCACACACCACGGAGCAGTTACCGGCTCTGAAAAAAACAACAAAGACGCCCGAGGAATTTCACTGTGGAAACTCGCAAACCCGAAGCCACGTCGCTGGACCTCACACCCGCGCGCACCGGTCTGCTTGAACGCATCTTCAAGTTGAGCCTGCACCGGACCACCGTCAAAACCGAGCTGCTGGCGGGCCTGACAACCTTCATCACCATGGCCTACATCATCTTCGTCAACCCCAACATCATGGCCGACGCCGGGATCGACCATGGTGCCGCCTTCGTCGCCACCTGCATCGCCGCCGCGATGGGTTGCCTGTTGATGGGCCTGTACGCCAACTGGCCGGTAGGCCTTGCGCCAGGCATGGGCCTGAACGCGTTCTTCACCTACACCGTGGTCGGCACCATGGGGTACAGCTGGGAAACGGCGCTGGGTGCGGTATTCGTGTCCGGCGTGATCTTCATGTTCCTCACGCTCTCGCGCATTCGCGAATGGCTGCTCAACAGCATTCCGGTGAGTCTGCGCTTTGCCATGGGCGCGGGTGTGGGCCTGTTCCTCGGCCTGATCGGCCTGAAGACCGCCGGCATCGTCGTCGACAGCCCGGCCACGCTGATCCGGCTCGGCTCGCTGCGTGAGCCCGGCCCACTGCTGGCGGCGGTGTGTTTTCTGATGATTGCAGTGCTCAGTTATCACCGTGTGTTCGGCGCGATCCTGATCAGCATCATCACCGTGACGCTCGCCGGCTGGGGTCTGGGCCTGGTGCATTACAACGGGATATTTTCGACCCCGCCCAGCCTGGCGCCCACCTGGATGGCGATGGACCTGGCGGGTGTGCTCAACGTCAGCATGATCAGCGTCGTACTGGCATTTCTGTTCGTGCACATGTTCGACACCGCCGGCACGCTCATGGGTGTCGCACAGCGCGCCGGTTTGGTGCGTGAAGATGGCCGGATCGAGAACCTGTCCCGGGCCTTGAAGGCTGACAGTGCGTCGAGCGTGTTCGGCGCGATGGTCGGCGTGCCGCCTGTCACCAGTTACGTGGAAAGCGCCTCGGGCGTGGCGGCCGGGGGTCGGACTGGTCTGACCGCCGTGACGGTCGGCGTGCTCTTCGTGGCAGCGATGTTCTTCGCCCCGCTGGCTGGCATGATTCCCGCTTATGCGACGGCGGGTGCCTTGATTTACGTGGCCATGCTGATGATGGGCGGTATGGCGCATATCGATTGGGAAGAAGCGACTGAAAGCATCCCGGCCATTGTGACCGCGATCATGATGCCGCTGACCTTCTCGGTGGCCGACGGGATTGCGCTGGGTTTCATCACCTATGTGGTGTTGAAGGCCGGAACCGGGCGGCACCGGGAAATCTCGGTCAGCCTGTGGGTGCTGTGCGCGATTTTCATTGCCAAGTTTGTGTTTTTGTAAACCCGCGAATACCCAACTGCAGGAGCGTGCTTGCCCGCGATACGTCATCTCAGCCAAGGATCTGGTGACTGGAAGAACGCAATCGCGGGCAAGCGCGCTCCTACAAGGGTTCTGCAATAACGCCGGAAGGCGTTTTTGCTTTTCTGACGTTCGACAAGGAGAAACCTGCATGCCTCTGGAAACCTGGCTGCTGTTCAGCGGCGCTGCGCTGGTGGTGATTCTGATTCCCGGCCCGCTGTCACTGCTGATGATCGGCAACAGTCTGAATTACGGCCTGCTGCGCTCGTATCCGGCGTTCCTCGGCGGGGTTTGCGCATCGATCTGCCTGCTCAGCGCGTCGGCACTGGGGCTTGGCGCGCTATTGATGGCCTCGGAGCAGCTGTTCAGCGCGCTGAAAATCGTCGGCGGTCTGTACCTGTTCTATCTCGCCTGGCAGAGCTGGAAGCAATCGCGCCTGCCGGAGCGTGGCGCGCAGGTGCCGGACGCGGTGGTTCATCCGGGTTTTGCCGCGCTGTTCGGGCGGGCTTTTGTACTGGGCGCCAGCAATCCCAAGGACATCCTGTTCTTCGCCGCGTTTCTGCCGCAGTTTCTCAAGGCGGATCAGCCGTTTCTGGGTCAGTTGATCACCGTGATCGTGACCTGGACGGTGCTCGATCTGGCCTGCAAGTTGTTCTACGGCCTTGGCGCCCAGGGTGCCGCGCGCTACCTGCGTACCGGCAAAGGGCAAAGCTGGTTCAACCGCATCAGCGCAGGGTTGTTCGGCACGGCCGGAACGGCGGCGTTGATCAGTCACTGATGAACGGTGGAGCGCGGCGGGCAGGAAGCGTCGTCGCGGTTTTCGCCAGGCGAAAAAAAGCCCGCAGTGTGGGGCGGGCAAGAGCAACAGGGGCAAACGTGCAGCGGTTTGAAGTGGATGTTAACTGCCGCGATATGTGGAGTAGCTGTAAGGCGAGATCAGCAGCGGGACGTGGTAGTGATCCTGCCGGGCGTCGATGCCGAAGCGCAGCACCACTTCATCGAGAAACGCCTGATCACCCAGGGTCACGCCCTTGCCACGGTAGTAATCACCGGCGAGAAACTGCAGCTGGTAGACGCCTGAGCGGTACGCCTCACCTTGCAGCAACGGTGCATCGCATCGACCGTCGCTATTGGTTGTCGCCTCGGCGATTTTCTCCAGGCGTTCGCCTTCGACCCGATAAAGGGCGATGCGGATGCCGCTGCCCGGGCAGCCGTGCGCGGCGTCCAGCACGTGTGTGGTCAGTCGTCCCATGGCTTGTCAGTGCCTCGCTTGATGGTTGGAGTCAGGAATCGCACCCTTTCAGTGCCTGACGGGTGCGAGCGATGAGCAATTAAGACACTTTAGATTTAAATTGTACACAATAAAAATGACTTTTCACTCGGGCTGGAACCGTCAGACAGTGAACCCCCTGAAATCCCTGCTGTTGCTGACGCCATTGAAGTTTCCGCAGAGATCCTGACCACTCAGGCAAGTTTATTGCAGTGACATACGGCAGTCGAAAAGCGAAAAAACAGGCTTACAAACCGCAAATAAAGTTGTATACAATCTATCCATCGCAGCGGCGGCCATCGTCAAGCACTGACGGCCACTGCAACAGACAACACGTAGATAAGGAAGATTGCAGTGAGCGCCGACTATCCACGCGACCTGATCGGTTACGGCAGTAACCCGCCCCATCCTCAATGGCCAGGCAACGCCCGTATCGCGTTGTCGTTCGTGCTCAACTACGAGGAAGGCGGCGAGCGCAACATTCTGCACGGCGACAAGGAATCCGAAGCGTTCCTGTCCGAGATGGTCGCGGCGCAGCCCCTGCAGGGCCAGCGCAACATGAGCATGGAATCGCTCTACGAATACGGCAGCCGCGCCGGCGTCTGGCGCATCCTCAGATTGTTCAGGCAATTCGATATCCCGCTGACCATCTTCGCCGTGGCCATGGCCGCGCAGCGTCACCCGGACGTGATCCGCGCGATGGTCGACGCCGGTCACGAAATCTGCAGCCACGGCTATCGCTGGATCGACTACCAGAACATGGACGAGGCGCAGGAAAAAGAGCACATGCTCGAAGCGATCCGCATCCTGACCGAACTCACCGGTGAACGCCCGCTGGGCTGGTACACCGGCCGCACCGGCCCGAACACTCGCCGGCTGGTGATGGAAGAAGGCGGCTTTCTGTACGACTGCGACACTTACGACGACGACCTGCCCTACTGGGAGCCGAACAACCCGACTGGCAAGCCGCATCTGGTGATCCCGTACACGCTGGACACCAACGACATGCGCTTCACCCAGGTGCAGGGTTTCAACAAGGGCGACGACTTTTTCGAGTACCTCAAAGACGCGTTCGACGTGCTGTACGCCGAAGGTGCCGAGGCGCCGAAGATGCTCTCCATCGGCCTGCATTGCCGCCTGATCGGCCGCCCTGCCCGTCTGGCGTCGCTGCAGCGCTTCATCGAATACGTCAAAGGTCACGAGCAGGTCTGGTTCGCCCGTCGCGTCGAAATCGCCCGCCACTGGCAGGCCGTTCATCCTTTCCAGTCGCAGGTGAGCCAATGAGCCGTTTCCAGAGCCTGACGCCTTCGGCCTTGAGCCGCGAAGCGTTCATCGAGGCGTTTGCCGACATCTACGAGCATTCGCCCTGGGTCGCGGAACGCGCCTGGGACCTGGGGCAAGGCGCGGACCTTGACGATGTCCAGACGCTGCATGCCCGAATGAGCGACATCCTGTCGAGCGCCGATCACGCCACGCAACTGGCGCTGATCAACGCTCACCCGGACCTTGCCGGCAAGGCTGCCGTGCAGGGCCAACTGACCCAGGCAAGCACCGATGAGCAGGCTGGCGCCGGTATTCACCAGTGCACGCCCGATGAGTTTGCACGCTTCACCGAACTGAACGAAGCCTACAAAGCCAAGTTCGCGTTCCCCTTCATCATGGCGGTGAAAGGCAGCAACCGGCATCAGATTCTCGCAGCCTTCGAGACGCGCATTCACAACTCGGCAGACGTCGAGTTCGCCTGTGCGCTGGCCGAGATCAACAAGATCGCCCTGTTTCGCCTGCAAGCCCTCTGACCGCCCTCTCCCACGCCACTGACCAAAAAGGCAGACAAAAAGAATGAAAGCTTACGCCGTACCCTTCGAAAAATTCGTCAACCTGGCCGACGCGCGCCTGGGCACCAAAATCCTTTCCGTCACCGACGACTGGTTCGCCGACGCCAACCGCCTGTTCCAGCCCACCCCGGCGGTGTGGAAAGAAGGCGTGTTCGACGACAACGGCAAGTGGATGGACGGCTGGGAATCGCGCCGCAAGCGTTTCGAAGGCTATGACAGCGCCGTGATTCGTCTGGGCGTGGCGGGCTCGATCAAGGGCGTGGACATCGACACCTCGTATTTCACCGGCAACTACCCGCCATCGGCCTCGCTGGAAGCCTGTTTCCTGGCTTCGGGCGAGCCGGACGACAACACCGTATGGACAGAAGTGTTGCCCGCTGTCGAGCTCAAGGGCGACAGCCATCATTACCACGAAATTTCCGACACTCAGGCGTACAGCCACCTGCGTTTCAACATTTATCCGGACGGTGGCGTGGCGCGCCTGCGCGTGTATGGCGTGCCGCACCGCGACTGGTCGGCGGTGGGCGACAACGAACAGATCGACCTGGCCGCCGCCTTGAATGGCGGCCGTGCGCTGGCCTGTTCCGATGAACACTTCGGCCGCATGAGCAACATTCTCAACCCGGGCCGTGGCGTGAACATGGGCGACGGCTGGGAAACCGCACGTCGCCGCACGCCAGGCAACGACTGGGTGATCGTGGCGCTGGGTCATGCCGGCGAAGTGGAGCAGATCGTCGTCGACACCTTGCACTTCAAGGGCAACTACCCGGACAGCTGCTCGATCCAGGCGGCGTTCGTCAAGGGCGGCACCGACAGCCAGATCGAAACCCAGAGCCTGTTCTGGCGCGAACTTCTGCCGAGCCAGAAGCTGGAAATGCACGCCGAGCACACGTTCGTCGAACAGATCAAGGCGCTGGGCCCGATCACCCACATCCGCCTGAACGTATTCCCCGACGGCGGCGTGAGCCGCTTGCGGGTGTTGGGCAAGGTGGCGAAGTAATGCTGAGTCTGTAGGAGCGTGGCTTGTCCCGCGATCTGTCGCGAAGCGACAGTAATATCGGCAAATTCGGTGTATCAGACCGACCGCATTTCTCGGATTTACAACGACTGCGTCGCCGATCGCGGGACAAGCCGCGCTCCTACAGAAGATCGCGTAAAGACAAAAACTGCTGTGTTTTCATTTACGAATTTCGAGAAAGAAGAACCCGCATGCGCACACTGATTATCGAGCCGTTGACCAAAGAAGCCTTCGCCCCTTTCGGTGATGTGATCGAAACCGATGGCAGCGATCATTTCATGATCAACAACGGCTCGACCATGCGCTTCCATCGTCTGGCGACCGTTGAGACGGCAACGCCGGACGACAAGGCGATCATCAGCATTTTCCGCGCCGACGCGCTGGACATGCCGCTGACCGTGAGCATGCTGGAGCGCCATCCGCTGGGCAGTCAGGCCTTCATTCCGCTGCTCGGCAACCCTTTTCTGGTCGTGGTCGCGCCCTGTGGCGATGCACCTGAACCAGAGTTGACCCGCGCCTTCATCACCAATGGCAGGCAGGGTGTTAATTACCATCGCGGCGTCTGGCACCACCCGGTGCTGACGATCGAAAAGCGGGATGACTTCCTGGTGGTTGATCGCAGTGGCAGTGGCAATAACTGCGATGAGCATTTCTTCGAAGAGAGTCAGAAGATGATTCTCGATCCCCACTTATAAGAAAGGGCCTTAGCGTCCGTAAGTGACGACAGGCAAACGGTAAAGACTGTGGCTGCACATCTGATGGAATGGCTGAATCTGGGCGTGCGCTGGATTCACATGATCGTCGGGATCGCCTGGATCGGCGCATCCTTTTACTTCGTCTGGCTGGAGAACAACCTCAATCGCGCCAACCCGCGCGACGGTCTCTCGGGTGATCTGTGGGCGATCCACGGTGGCGGCATCTACCACCTGGAAAAATACAAGCTGGCGCCTCCGACCATGCCGGACAACCTGCACTGGTTCAAATGGGAAGCCTACTGGACCTGGATGTCGGGCATCGTGCTGCTGTGCATCGTGTTCTACTCCAACCCCACCCTTTACCTGCTCGCCCCCGGCAGTACGCTGAGCGGCGGCGAAGGCATCGCCATCGGCGTCGGCGCGCTGATCGCCAGCTGGTTCATCTATGACCTGCTCTGCGATTCGCCGCTGGGCAAAAGGCCTGGCCTGCTGGGCCTGGTGCTGTTCGTGCTGGTCATCGGCGCCTGTTACGGGTTCAGTCAGGTGTTCAGCGGGCGCGGCGCTTATCTGCACACTGGCGCAATCATCGGCACGATCATGGTCGGCAACGTGTTCCGCATCATCATGCCGGCACAACGCGCGCTGGTCGCGGCAATTGCCGAGAACCGCACGCCGGATCCGACGCTGCCTGCCAAAGGCCTGCTGCGTTCACGGCACAATAACTACTTCACCCTGCCGGTGCTGTTCATCATGATCAGCAACCATTTCCCAAGCACCTACGGCAGTCAGTACAACTGGCTGATCCTGGCCGGTATCGCGGTGGTGGCGGTGGTCGTGCGTCACTATTTCAACACGCGCCACAACAGCCACAAGTTCGCCTGGGCGTTGCCGGTCGGCGCGCTGGGGATGATTTGCCTGGCTTATGTCACCGGTCCTGCGCAAATGCCTCGTGGTCCGGAAGTGGCGAAGATCGAATACCAGCCATTGCCTGCGACGGCCATTGGCGGCCATCGCGCCGATGAGCCGAAACCGGAAGTGGCGCCTGCCCCTGCCGCTACGGCCGCCGAGCCCGCACAAGCCAGCGCCGGTGGAGTGGACTTCGAGAAGGTCCACAGCGTCATTCAGGAACGCTGCGCGGTCTGCCATTCGGCCAAACCGACCAGCCCGCTGTTCAGCAGCGCGCCGGGCGGCATCATGTTCGACACCCCGCAACAGATCCAGCAACTGGCCCCGCGCATCCAGGCCCAGGCCGTGACTGCGCAGATCATGCCGCTGGGCAACATCACCCAGATGACCCAGCAGGAACGTGATCTGCTGGGGCAATGGATCGACAAGGGGGCGCAGACGAATTAAACAGCCGAGCCACGCGCTCAGTGTAGGAGCGTGGCTTGCCCCGCGATCGGCGACGCAGTCGTCGTAAAGTCAGCATCCCGGTTCTGCCTGACACACCGCGCTTGCCGATTTTACGGCTGCTGCGCAGCCGGTTGCGGGACAAGCCTCGCTCCTACCGTAAATGTGCTCAACGAAGGCCCCACCGCCCAGCCGCAACGGGCGTACTCAAAAAACAAGAACAAAATCCGAGGTGTTGCATGTCCGAGTCAACTCACGCGCGCATCCCTGCTGCGCCACCACGACAGCCCCTGCCACTGATGCAACTGATGCTGGTGGGCCTGCAACACGTCCTGTTGATGTACGGCGGCGCCGTTGCGGTGCCGCTGATCATTGGCCAGGCCGCTGGCCTCTCACGGGAAGAAATCGCCTTTCTGATCAACGCCGATTTGCTCGTCGCCGGCATTGCCACGGTCGTGCAGTCGCTGGGCATCGGCCCACTGGGCATCCGAATGCCGATCATGATGGGCGCAAGCTTTGCCGCTGTTGGCAGCATGGTGGCGATGGCCGGGATGCCCGGCGTGGGCTTGCCGGGTATTTTCGGGGCGACCATCGCCGCCGGCTTCTTCGGCATGCTGATCGCGCCGTTCATGTCGAAAATCGTGCGCTTCTTTCCACCGCTGGTGACCGGCACAGTCATCACCTCCATCGGCCTGTCGCTGTTTCCGGTGGCGGTGAACTGGGCGGGCGGCGGCAACAAGGCGGTGAGTTTCGGCGATCCGCTTTACCTGGCCGTCGCCGCGCTGGTGCTGCTGACCATCCTGCTCATCAACCGCTTCATGCGCGGGTTCTGGGTCAACATCTCGGTGCTGATCGGCATGGGCCTGGGCTATGTGCTTTCCGGCCTGATCGGCATGGTCGACCTCAGCGGACTGGCGCAGGCCGAGTGGGTGAAAGTGGTCACGCCGCTGCACTTCGGCATGCCGCAATTCAGCCTCGCGCCGATTCTTTCGATGTGTCTGGTGGTGGTGATCATCTTCGTCGAGTCCACCGGCATGTTTCTCGCGCTGGGCAAGATCACCGACCGGGAAGTGACACCCGGCATGCTCCGCCGCGGCCTGCTCTGCGATGCCGCAGCGTCGTTCCTGGCGGGTTTCCTTAACACCTTCACACACTCTTCCTTCGCCCAGAACATCGGGCTGGTACAGATGACCGGCGTGCGCTGCCGTTCGGTGACCATTGTCGCGGGTGGTTTTCTGGTGGTCCTCAGCCTGCTGCCCAAGGCGGCGTATCTGGTGGCCTCGATTCCTCCGGCGGTGCTGGGTGGCGCGGCAATCGCCATGTTCGGCATGGTCGCTGCCACCGGGATCAAGATTCTTCAGGAAGCCGATATCTCCGACCGGCGCAATCAGTTGCTGGTGGCCGTGAGCATCGGCATGGGCCTGATCCCGGTGGTGCGACCTGAATTCTTCAGCCAGTTACCCGGCTGGATGGGCCCGATCACCCACAGCGGCATCGCCATGGCGACTTTGAGCGCGGTTCTGTTGAACCTGCTGTTCAACGTCCTGGGCGGCGCCGAGCGCGCGGCCATGGCAGGACCCTTGCACTCGCACTGATCGGCAACGCATGCGTGCCCTGTTTTCGAACCCGGTGCTCTGTCGCAGAGCACTTGAGGGTTGTCGCGCGAGTCAGTATCCTCCGCCGCCGCTCAAACGCCGCTCGAAAACAAAGGTCCCGCGACCTACAACAATATTCTGACTGAACGGACAAGTTACCGCTCAGCCGCTGCGCCCTCGAAATGGCAACGAAACACCCTGGAATCGACTGTTTTCCAAACAGACGACGAGACTTTTTTGTCTTTTTTCAGGGCCTTGGCTCAGCTCTTGCTAACTTTATGAAGCTGACCAAACAGACAACTTATTCAGCCGCAATCAAGGCGCCGGAACAGAGCGCCGTTTATTAGAAAACAACGACTTTTCATTCAAGGGAGTAATTGCATGAACCGTACGCTTTCCAGCCTGATGGCCGCCGGTAGCCTGCTGGCCGCCGCTCCGGCGATGTCTGGCGATCTGCTGCAGTGGCAGAGCAACAGCCTGACTTACCTTTATGGCAAGAACTTCGCCGTGAACCCGGACGTTCAACAGACGTTCACGTTCGAGCACGCAGACAGCTGGAAGTACGGCGACAACTTTATCTTCCTGGACTACATCAATTACAACGGCAAAAAAGATTCGGGCTTGGGCAACGCCTCGACCTACGGCGAAATATCGCCGCGCCTGTCTTTGGGCAAAATCTTCGACCAGAAGTTAGAACTCGGCCCGATCAAAGATGTGCTGCTGGCGACCACGTACGAGTTTGGTGAAGGCGATGTGGAGTCCTACCTGATCGGCCCTGGCTTTGACTTGAACCTGCCTGGCTTCGATTACTTCCAGCTCAACTTCTACAAGCGTTACACCGACGGCCACCGCGCAGGCTACGGCGCCTGGCAGATCACGCCGGTCTGGTCCTACACCATTCCGGTGGGCAAGTCGGACATCCTGATCGACGGTTTCATGGACTGGGTGGTGGACAACAAACAGTCCAACACGCACGGCGACTACCATTCCAACCTGCACTTCAACCCGCAGATCAAGTACGACCTGGGCAAGGCGATGAACCTGGCCGACAGGCAACTTTACGTGGGGATTGAATACGATTACTGGAGCAACAAGTACGGGATCAACGACACCCGTTACTTCGATACCGATCAGAACACGGCAAGCTTTCTGTTGAAGGTGTTTTTCTGATGATTCGCTGTATTGATGGCGACTGACGCCATCGCCATCGCGGGCAACTCACGCCCGCGAGAGCGAAGGCTCAGGTCAGGGATGACCTTCCCACGGCATGGGTTTGCCCGCGCGGACCTTGGCATTGAGCGAGCGCAGCAGGTCCAGAGGATCACGGTCTTTCATCGCATGGCTCTGCTCATCGACCCAGGACATCACCTGTTGCCGATCGAGCGTCGGTCGGCGATGGAGGATTTCGACGAGTTGCCGCTCACAGTGCTGGGCGTAGGCAACCACGCTGGAAAACAAAGGGCTGTTCATACGGTCGACACCTCGCCACCGAAAATACCGTTCAGGCCTTGAAAAGGCGCCAGATTCTTTTTGCTCCCAGTACCACCGCCAACACAATACCACCGGCGATGATTCCCGCTACCGCATTGAGCAAGGTGGGGACGACAAAGGCCAGCGCACCCGCAGCCGAGGCCAGGCTTTCGATGCCATGGTGCAACACCGGCAAGCCATGGGTGAGAATGCCGCCGCCCACCAGAAACATCGCCGCCGTGCCGATCACCGACAGGCTTTTCATCATGTAAGGCGCCGCACTCAAGACCCCGCGTCCCAGTGCCCGTTGCATCCGCCGCCCGCCGCCCTCGCCTTTGAGCTCGCTCAGGTACAGCCCGCCGTCATCAAGCTTGACGATCGCACCCACCAGGCCGTAGACGCCGATGGTCATGACAATGGCAATGCCCGACAACACGATGACTTGTTGCGTCAGCGACGCATCGGCGACCGTGCCGAGGGTGATGGCAATGATCTCTGCCGACAGAATGAAGTCGGTGCGCACCGCGCCCTTGATCTTGTCCTTCTCGAATGCCACCAGGTCGGTCGCCGGGTCGGCCACGGCGTCCGTCAGTTTCGCGTGTTCGCCCTCATCGTCTTCGGCGCTGTGCAGAAAGGAGTGCGCCAGCTTCTCGAAGCCCTCGAAACACAGGTAAGCGCCGCCGATCATCAGCAGCGGCGTGACCGCCCACGGGATGAACGCACTGATCGCCAACGCCGCCGGCACCAGAATCAGCTTGTTGAGGAACGATCCCTTGGCCACCGCCCAGACCACCGGCAACTCGCGCTCGGCGCGCACGCCCGACACCTGCTGCGCATTGAGTGCAAGGTCGTCGCCCAGGACCCCGGCGGTTTTCTTGGCGGCCATCTTGGTCATCAGGGCCACGTCGTCGAGCACCGTTGCGATGTCGTCGATCAGTACCAGCAAGCTGCTTCCTGCCATGAGCGTCATTCCGTCCGATGTGTTCAGAGTAGGCGCCGAGCATAAACTGCCAGACCGGCGCGGGTCTCGCCTTGCACCATGTTGAGCCTGTCGCAAGGCCGGTGCTACCATTCGCCACCGCCGAGCAGGCAAGGAAATACCGGTTTATGAGCAGCATCCGCGAGCGCAACAAAGAACTGATACTGCGCGCAGCCAGTGAAGAATTCGCCGATAAAGGGTTCGCCGCCAGCAAAACCAGCGACATCGCAGCCAAGGCCGGTGTGCCCAAGCCTAACGTCTATTACTACTTCAAATCGAAGGAAAACCTCTACCGCGAGGTGCTCGAAAGCATCATCGAGCCCATCCTGCAGGCGTCGACGCCGTTCAATCGCGAGGGGGTTCCCGCCGAGGTGCTCAGCGGCTACATCCGCTCGAAGATCCGCATCTCCCGGGAATTACCGTTCGCCTCCAAAGTATTCGCCAGCGAGATCATGCACGGCGCACCGCACCTGACGCCGGAGCAAGTCGAGCAGCTCAACGGCCAGGCGCGGCACAACATCGATTGCATTCAAGGTTGGATCGATGACGGTCTGATCGCCCCGCTCGATCCTCATCACCTGATGTTCAGCATCTGGGCCGCCACTCAGACCTACGCCGATTTCGACTGGCAGATCTCGACGGTGACCGGCAAGGCCAGGCTGGACGACGCCGATTACGAGGCGGCTGCGCAGACGATCATTCGTCTGGTGCTCAAAGGCTGCGAGCCGGATCGCTGAGCTCAGGCAACGCTTCCAGTCTGCAGCGCCGTGTCGACGCCATCGAGCAACTGACCAAAACTCCAGGGTTTGCGAATAAACGTGACTTTGTGCGTGACGCCCGAACTTTCCGGCGTCTCGTGACCCGACATGATCAGGATCGGAATCTGCGGCCACTTGTCGCCCGACAGGTTGGCCAGGTCGGCACCGTTGAGCGTGCCAGGCATCAGGATGTCGGTCAGCAGCAGAGACACTCTGTCTGCATGATCGTCGAGGAATTTCGCGGCCTCATCGGCGCTTTCCAGCGCATGGGTCGAAAAGCCCTCGTCACCCAGAATCTCGCAAACGAAATCGCGAATGATCGACTCATCTTCGACCACTAGAATGAGTCCTTTATGTTGTCCGTCTACTGCCATTTTCGCCACATCCACAGTAATTTTTCCCATTGCCTGCCCGGCCGGCCCTGTCCTGGACTCGGGTATTGTCCGTACTGTGAACTGCGCGAGCGCCGGAAATTCCATCCAGTGATGACATTTGGTCGAAACGGTTGTAACAGAGGCGTCAGGACAAGACGGACGGGCTTTTCCTGCGGGCATAAAAAAACCCGCCGAAGCGGGTTTTGCAACACCGTCCAACTTCCTGTTGGCCGCCAATGCCTGGCAACGGTCGATCGTCCCTGATCCTGCAGCCTTCCGTTGCTGCAGTTGATGGATCCAATGTACCGCTGTGACGGGATCCAACCTAGAGCAAAAATCTCCTCTTCGTGTAAGCCTTTGGCTATGCGTGATATTAATCTGACGTCATTTTTACAACACGCCTGTGCTGGATAGGACCAGGCCTACAGACGCACGTATAAATCCCTGCGTCGCTCTCAGGTTTATCCCGCTCAAGCCGAGATCATTTAAGACAGCCCCACTTCGTTGCATGGATTCACTGTGCAGATCCGCTGTGGCAGATTCGCTGTGTGCAGCCGTTCCGCCGAACGGCCAGCCGACATAACAAGAACAAAAGAACGGAGTGACGGGTATGAATATGCGCAATCTCTCGATCAGCCGGCGTCTGTGGCTGATCCTCATCGTCGCTGTGTTGATGCTGTTCACGCTGGCCGCGGCCATGCTCAAGCAAATCCATGACGATCTCTATGACGCCAAGGCGCAAAAAACCATGCACGTGGTGCAGACCGCCGCCGGTCTGCTCGACTACTACCATGGGCTGGAAAGCGCCGGGTCCCTCACCCGCGAGCAAGCGCAACAACAGGCGATGGATGCCATCCGCGGGCTGCGCTACAACCAGACCGACTATTTCTGGATCAACGATTTGCGTCCGGTGATGATCATGCACCCGGCCAACCCCAAGCTGGTCGGTCAGGACCTTTCCGGCGTGAAGGACCCCGACGGTTTCCAGGTTTTCAATGAGATGGTCACGCTGGCCAAAGCCAAAGGCGCCGGCATGGTCAACTACCGTTGGCCAAAGCCGGGCGCCAGCGATGCCGTGCAGAAGACGTCTTACATTACCCTCTTCACGCCCTGGGGCTGGATCATTGGTTCCGGCGTCTATGTCGATGACGTGCAGGCCGAGTTTCGCCAGCAGGTGATCAAGGCGCTGTCAATCAGCGCCGGCATCATTCTGGTGATGGCGCTGCTGCTGATCCTGATCGGTCGCAGCATTGCCGGGCCGCTGAAAACCACGGTCGAGGCCATGGCCAGTATCGCCAGCGGCGAGAGCGATCTGACGCGCAGCCTTGAAACCCACGGCAACGATGAAGTCACCCAGCTTGCCCGCCATTTCAACGCCTTCACCGCCAAGCTGCGCCGGGTCGTCAGCGAGCTGCAACGGTCTGCCGTCGGGCTGGGTGAAGCGAGCAGTGAGCTGGGCAGCAATGCCGTGCAGGCGCAGGAACGCAGTCAGCAGCAGTCTTTGCAGATGGAACAGGTGGCGACCGCCGTCAATGAAGTGACCTATGGCGTGCAGGATGTGGCGAAGAACGCCGAGCATGCTGCCAGCGAAATGCGCAATGCCGAATCTCAGGCGCAGCAAGGCCAGGCCAACATCGACAGCAGCCTGAAGCAGATTGATCATCTGTCCGGGACGATCGATCAGGCCGTGGAGGTGATCCGCACGCTGGCCAGCGAAAGCACGCAGATCGGCGGTGTGCTCGATGTCATCAGTTCGATTGCCGAGCAGACCAACCTGCTCGCCCTCAACGCGGCCATCGAAGCGGCCAGGGCGGGCGATCAGGGCCGGGGCTTCGCCGTGGTGGCCGATGAGGTGCGCATGCTGGCCCAGCGCACGCAAAAATCCACTGCCGAAATCCAGGCCATGATCGAGCGCCTGCAACGCCACTCGGACGCCGCCGTGAAAGTGATCGGCGACAGCAGTCGCTCGTCACAACTGACGATCGAACAAGCCCACCTGGCCGGACAGAGCCTGACTTCGATCAGTCAGGCCCTGCGCAACCTCAACGGCCTGAACGCCTCGATCGCCAGCGCTACGCTGCAGCAGTCCCATGTGGTCGAAGACATCAACCAGAACGTCACCCAGGCGGCGCAACTCTCGCAGAGCACGGCAATCGCCGCCGAGCAGTCGAGCGCCGCCAGCAGTCAGCTCAAAGGGTTGAGCGAACAGTTGAACGGCCTGCTGCGACAGTTCAGGGTCTGACGCACGCTGCAATTGTGGGCGCCGAAACATCGGCTCCCACGAATGGCTCGGCTCGACATGGCGGTTAGCCTCGGCATGTCTTGAAAGTCCATCGACATGAAGTCAATATGTATACAATAAATACAATTATTGAATACATATATGCCAGCCAACCACTCTCTGCCTTCTTCATCCCACTGCCACGACTGGGCCGAAGCGCTGCTCAATGGCTTCAGTCAGGTACTGCTGCAACGTCATCCGGTGTGCGGTTTGTTGTGCCTGCTGGCGATCCTGATCAGTGCGCCCTCCTCTCTGGGCGGCGCGCTGTTGGGGGCGGTCGCGGGCTTGCTGACGGCGCAGCGACGTGGCTACGCAAAGCTTGAGCGCCAGTCGGGCGTGTACAGCTACAACGGCGTGCTGATCGGCCTGCTGATCTGCTATCGCTTCGAGTGGTCGCCCCTGTTGCCGCTGCTGATCATGGCCAGCGGCGGAGCCAGCGCGATGCTCATGCATGCCTGGCTGAAGCGTACACCGCGGCCCTCGTGCCTGAAGGCATACACCGCGCCCTTCGTGCTGTTCAGCTGGGGGCTGCTGTGGTTTGCCGACCCGGTGCCGACGACCCGCCCTGTGGACACGGACCTCATCCAGGCGTTGCCACTGGGCTTGGGGCAAGTTTTTCTGTTGGATCATCCCTTGGCGGGCGTGCTGATCGGTCTGGGTCTGCTGCTCGCCAACCGGACCGCAGCGCTGTGGGCACTGCTCGGTTGCGCCAGCGGCATCGCCTTCGCGCTCTGGCAGCACGAGACCGATTCAGCACTGCTGGGTCTCTCTGGCTACAACCCCGCGCTGGCGGCCCTGGCGCTCAGTCACCAACGGCATAAACCGTGGATGCCGGGCATCGCGGCAGGCCTGGCCATCCTGCTGCAACCCGGATTTACCGGACTGGGGCTTGCCGCCCTGACAGCGCCGTTCATTCTTGCCTGCTGGCTGGTGCAGGCGAGCGCGCGGATGCTGCAACCATCGACCCTCGATCAGCGGTTGCGCTCCTGAGCGGTTTGTCCCAGGCTCAGCCGACCTTGCAAGCGGAACCCTCTCATGGACAGCCATACTGACCTGCGCGAACAATTGCGCATCATCGTCTTTCAGAGCGACACGAAGCCCGGCCGACGCTTCGATAAAATCCTGTTGGTGATCATCCTCTGCAGCCTGCTGGTGGCGATCATCGACAGCATCGAAAGGGTTCATCGCGATTACGGCGATATCCTGGCGTGGGTCGAATGGGGTTTCACGGCGATTTTCGCCCTCGAATACCTGGTGCGCCTGTACTGTTCGCCACAACCGTTGAAGTACGCCTTCAGCTTTTACGGCCTGATCGACCTGCTGGCGATTGTGCCGGGCATCCTGGCGATCTATTACAGCGACGCACAGTATCTGCTGATCGTGCGCGTGGTGCGGATGCTGCGGATCTTCCGCGTGCTCAAGCTCAGTCCGTATCTGAAGCAGGCCAATTACCTGCTCGCCGCCCTGCGCGGCAGCAAACAGAAGATCATCGTGTTCCTGGTGACGGTGTCGACGCTGGTGATTGTCTTCGGCACGCTGATGTATGTCATCGAAGGTCCGCAGCACGGCTTCACCAGCATTCCCAAAGGCATCTACTGGGCTATCGTCACGCTGACCACGGTCGGCTTTGGCGACATCGTCCCGAAGACGCCCGTGGGGCAGATTCTGTCGTCGCTGGTGATGATCACCGGTTATTCGATCATCGCCGTGCCAACGGGTATTTTTACCGCCGAACTGGCCAACGCCATGCGCGGTGACGCGTTGCAGCACGATTGCCCGGTCTGCGCCAAAAGCAACCACGAACAGAGCGCCGCGTTCTGCTCCCGCTGCGGCAATGCGCTGTTCCCAAAAGTCGACTCCATTGCAGCCACCGCCCCAGGCGCAATCCCAAGCCCAACCGGTGGCAAGCCGGACATAAGCACATGAGTTTTTAATCTATAAGCGCTTAAAGGTTTTCGTTATAGTCGCGGCCATTAGCCATCGCTTTCATCATAAGAATAACTCTACTCACGACAAAGGAATTCGCAGTGAACAGACTCTTCGCCGCCTCTCTGCTGGCCGCTGGCATGGCCTTCGGCAGCGCCGCTCATGCCGCGCCCGAATTGCTCAACGTCTCGTATGACGTGATGCGCGACTTCTACAAGGATTACAACGCCGCCTTCCAGAAACACTGGCAGGCCGAGCACAAGGAAGACGTAGCGTTGAAGATGTCGTTCGGCGGCTCGAGCAAGCAGGCGCGCTCGGTCATCGACGGCCTCCAGGCAGACGTCATCACCATGAACATGGCGACGGACATCAACGCGCTGGCCGACAACGGCAAGCTGGTGCCTGACAACTGGGTGACCCGCCTGCCGAACAACAGCGCCCCGTTCACGTCCGCCACGGTGTTCATCGTGCGCAAGGGCAACCCGAAGGCTCTTAAGGACTGGCCGGACTTGATCAAAGACGGCGTCGAGGTAGTGGTGCCAAACCCGAAAACGTCCGGCAACGGCCGTTACACCTATCTGTCGGCGTGGGGCTATACGCTGAAGAACGGTGGCGATGAAGCGGCTGCCAAGAAGTTCGTCGGCGCGCTGTTCAGCCACGTGCCAGTGCTGGACACCGGTGGCCGTGGCGCGACCACGACGTTCATGACCAACCACATCGGCGACGTGCTGGTGACCTTTGAGAACGAAGCGGAAATGATTGCCCGCGAGTTCGGCCGCGATCAGTTCGAAGTGGTTTACCCAAGCGTCTCCGCCGAAGCCGAGCCGCCGGTGAGCGTGGTCGACAAGGTGGTCGACAAGAAAGGCACTCGCGCCCTGGCCGAAGACTACCTGAAATACCTGTGGTCGCCGGAAGGTCAGGAGATCGCGGCGGCCAACTACCTGCGTCCGAGAGACCCGGCAGTGCTGGCCAAGTACACCGACCGCTTCCCGAAAGTCGATTTCCTGTCGGTGGAGAAAACCTTCGGCGACTGGCGCACCGTGCAGAAGACCCATTTCATCGATGGCGGCGTGTTCGACCAGATCTACCCGGCCAAATAAGCCAGGGCAGAGACCAGAACGGCGACCTGAAGAGGTCGCCGTTTTTCGTTGTGGCTCAATTACCGAATTGTCTGCTCAAGCCTGGCGGAACGCCGCTCGAATCGGTTTCCTGCCACGGGCCGCTGGGCGATGTGGACCAGGTCCAGCCGTTGTTCCAGCGATAGTACGTGCGCTGGCGGTAGAAGGTGTTCGGCACATTATCCAGCACGTGCACGCCAAGTCTGGCATCCCAGTGGCTGTTGCCGCCGGGCGGCGGGGCAAAGTTGGCGGAGGTTTTCGGAGCCGACGGAATCGGCGCCGAGGGCGGCGTCTGCGGCGTGGTGCGCGGGGTTCCTGGCTGTGGCGTCGGCGACGGTCCGGGAATGGTCGGGATCGGTTCCGAGCTCTGTGGCCCCGGATGCTGCACCGCACAGGCTGCGGTCAATCCCACCACCAGACTCAACAGGGCAAAACGTGCGACGCGATACATAAGGCTCTCTACTCGCTGCTTGATCGGCTATTGATCGGGGCTGTCGATGGTCAAGGCCTGGCGCGCGGTCACGTTGCTGGGCAGCGGCTGACTGCGGCCGATCCACTCGCCGGAAGTGGGCTGACCTGCGCGGGATACCCGAGCAACGAGTTGGACTTCCGGAAAGTTCGACAGTTTCAGCTGCGGCATCATCGCATCGGCATCGGTGAGCTCCACGTCCACCGGCAGGTCGGCGACCGTCACGCGCTTGACCGCCAGGGGTGCTGGCGGCCCGGATACCGCACGGGCGAAAATGAACACCGTGTCACTCGGCTGGACGTTGCCACTCAGCGCCGCAGACAGGCTGACGCGCACGCGCAGGCGCGCCTGTTGAGCCGTCGCCAGCGGCGCCTCCGCAGGCGTGCCGCCGCTCTGCACCAGCTTGTCGCTGGCCCGGGCGATGCCGCCTTCCAGGGCCGACCGCGAGGGATCGTTCGCCGGCAAGACCGCCAGCAGACGCTTCCAGTAATCCATCGCCGCCTGATAGTGCTGCCCTTCGAACGCGTTGATGCCCATCAGGCCCAGACTGGTGACCTCCTTGGCATCGAGTTTCAGCGCCTCATCCGCCAGCGCCTGAATCTGCGGCGTCCAGGCCTTATTGCCGGCAAAGTACAGCGCCTGCGCCCATTGACCGAGCAACTCGGGCTGACGTCCGGCCAGCGCCACTGCGCGCTCGAACATCGCCGCCGCGTCGGCAGGACGGTCCTGCGCCATATAAGTACGGGCAAGGAAATAAATGCTCTCGGCCGAATCCGGCTGAGCCTTGACCGCACGCTCCAGGCGATTGGTCATCTGCGCCAGTGAGCCCGGCGGTTGCGCAAACTCGCGCGTCAACTCGACCTTGTCGGCGGCCCCAAAATGCAGGTACAGCGCCAGCGCCAACACGGGAACCAGTACCGCGGCCAGCACCGGCAACGGCTTGCCCAGCTTTGAAACGCGTTCAGCGTCGCCACCTTCCGTGTCAGCCAACAACTCGCGCGCCGCTTCGGCACGGCCGCTGTCCATCTGAGCGGCAGACAGCACGCCCTCTTGCTGCTGCGTCTGCAGCTCGGCCAGGCGTTCCTGGTACAGCGCGACATTGAGGGCGGTGCGGTCTTCTTCGCTTTGCGCGCGGCGTCCACGCACGACAGGAATCAGCAGGAAACTCAGGGCAACCAGCAACAGCAGGCCGGCCGCTAGCCAGAAATCGATCATTCGCGGTTTTTATCCAACAGGTGGGCGAGGCGCTGACGCTCCTCGTCGGAAAGCACATCGTCACTGTCGTCGCGCTGACGACGACGGCGGGCAACGATCACGCCGATTAACAGCACGCCGCCCAGCAACAGCCCGGCCGGACCGAACCAGAGCAGCCAGGTGTGTGCGTTGAGCTCGGGTTTGTAACGCACGAACTCGCCATAACGATCGACCATGAAGTCGATGATCTGCTGATTGCTCTGACCTTCACCGAGCATGCGATAGATCTCTTTACGCAGATCGGCGGCGATGGGCGCGTTAGAGTCGGCGATGTCCTGGTTCTGGCATTTCGGGCAGCGCAATTCGCGGGTGAGCTCAGCGTATCGCGCGCGCTCGGCTTCGTCCTTGAAGGTGTAGGCGTCGATGGCGGCGTGAGCGATGCCCAGGCTGCCCAACGACAGCAGCGTCGCCGCGAATAAGCGACGACTCACTCGAGCCACCCGCCCCACGAACCACCGCGCAATCGGCACAGCCGAGCTCGCCCGCGATGAGGTGTGCACAACCTTTCGCGCTGCAGCGTCAGTGCCTGCGTCTTCGCGAGCAAGCTCGCTCCCACAGGTCTCGGGCTGAACAGGTCGAACATTGCCGCAAGTTCCGGGCTGGAGAGAGGTCCCTGTAGGAGCCGAGCTTGCTCGCGATGAAGTCTGTACAGCCTTTCGCGCTGCAGCGTCAGTGCCTGCGTCTTCGCGAGCAAGCTCGCTCCCACAGGTCTCGGGCTGAACAGGTCGAACATTGCCGCAAGTTCCGGACTGGACAGAGGTCCCTGTAGGAGCCGAGCTTGCTCGCGATGAGGCCAGTGATGTCACCGCCGCGCGTGGGCCATTCATTGTTTGCCCTCGTCGACCAGTCCTTGATACAGGCCTGCCAGTTTTTCGCGCCAGACCGTGTCGTCGATCACCCCGACGTGCTTGTAACGAATGATGCCCTTGCTGTCGATCAGGAAGGTTTCCGGGGCGCCGTACACCCCCAGGTTCAGACCCAGACTGCCGGCTTCATCATTGATGTTGAGCTGGTACGGGTCATGAAAATCCTGCAGCCACTTCAATGCATCGGCGTTGACGTCCTTGTAGTTGACGCCGTAGATGACCACGCCTTGCCCGGCAAGTCGGGTCAACACCGGATGCTCGACGCGGCAGGCGACGCACCAGGTGCCCCAGACGTTGACCAGTGCCGGCTTGCCCAACAGGTCGGCGCGGGTCAGCGGCTTGCCCCCTTGCACGGCAGGCAAGGCGAACTCGGGGAACGGCTTGTCGATCAGCGCCGAGGGCAGTAAATCAGGCTGAAGAAACAGGCCCTTGTACAGAATGCCCGCCATGCCCAGGAACAGCACCAGCGGGATCAGCAACACCCAACGCTTCATACCGCGGCCCCCGACAGGCCCAAGGCGTCACGCACTCGGGTTCTGACCTTGACCCTGTAACGCTTGTCCAGCGCCGCCAACAGGCCGCCCAACGCGGTGATCAAGCCACCGAACCAGATCCAGCGCACGAACGGTTTGACGTGAACACGCACCGCCCACGCGCCGTTTTCCAGCGGCTCGCCCATCGCGACGTACAGATCACGGGTAAAACCGGCGTCGATGCCGGCCTCGGTCATCATCGAGCGCTGCACGGTGTACAGGCGTTTTTCCGGATGCAGCACAGTGATTTCCTTACCGTCTTCGAGCACACGAATGGTGCCTTCGTCAGAGGTGAAATTGGGGCCCTGAATGTGTCGGGCACCTTCGAAGACGAATTGATAGCCACCCAGTTCGACGGATTCACCGGGCGCCAGTCGCAAGTCGCGCTCGGCACTGTTCTGGCTCGACAGCACCACGCCCAAGGCCACGACGGCGATGCCGATGTGCGCCAGTTGCATGCCCCAGTAGCTGCGGGTCAGCGAGCGCATGCCTTTGAGCAGACCTTTGTGGCGGGTCTTGTCGAGCAAGTCGCGCACACCGGCCAGCAGCACCCACGCCGCCAGCAGGAACGTCGCGACGACGGCCCAGTGGAAATCGGCCATGGCAAAGCCTGCGACGACCGCCAGCACTGCGCTGCCAACCAGTACCGGCGCAAGCATGCTCATCAGCCACTTCACCGGCGTGTCTTTCCAGCGCACCAGTACACCCACCGCCATCACCGCCATGAGCAGGCCCATCAGCGGCACGAACAACGCGTTGAAATACGGCGGGCCCACCGACATTTTCGCCCCGCTCAGGGCGTCCAGAACCAGCGGATAAAGCGTGCCGAGCAGAATCATCGAGGCAGCGACCACCAGCACCAGATTGTTGCCCAGCAGCAGGGTTTCCCGAGACCACAGGCTGAAACCGACGTGGCTCTTCACCACTGGCGCGCGAATCGCGAACAGAGTGAGTGAGCCGCCCACGACCATTAACAGAAACACCAGAATGAACACGCCGCGTGCCGGATCCGACGCAAACGCATGCACCGACGTCAGCACGCCGGAGCGCACCAGGAACGTGCCAAGCAGGCTCAAGGAAAACGCCGCGATGGCCAACAGCACTGTCCAGCTTTTGAACACGCCGCGCTTTTCGGTGACCGCCAGCGAGTGAATCAGCGCGGTGCCGACCAGCCAGGGCATGAACGAGGCGTTTTCCACCGGGTCCCAGAACCACCAGCCGCCCCAGCCCAATTCGTAATACGCCCACCAGGATCCCAGGGTGATGCCAAAACCCAGAAATGCCCACGCGATGATCGTCCAGGGACGCGACCAGCGCGCCCATGCCGCATCCAGACGCCCACCGAGCAAGGCGGCAATCGCGAAAGCGAAGGCCACCGAGAAGCCCACGTAACCCATGTACAGCATCGGCGGGTGAATGATCAGCCCCGGGTCCTGAAGCAACGGGTTGAGGTCGCGCCCGTCCTGCGGCACCTGCGGCAGGATGCGGCTGAAGGGGTTGGAGGTCAGGATCAGGAACAGCAGGAAGCCGATGCTGATCATGCCCATGACCGCCAGCACGCGGGCCAGCATGATTTGCGGCAGTTGTCGCGAGAACACCGACACCGCAAAGGTCCAGCCGCCGAGGATCAGCGCCCACAGCAGCAAGGAGCCCTCATGCGCACCCCAGACGGCGCTGAATTTGTAGTACCACGGCAGGGCGCTGTTGGAGTTTTCGGCGATGTAGGTCACCGAGAAATCATCGACCATGAACGAGTACGCCAGGCTGCCGAAGGCGAACAGCAAAAAGGCGAACTGCCCCCACGCTGCCGGCTGAGCCAGGCTCATCCACAGACGATCGCCGCGCCAGGCGCCGAGCAACGGCACCACGGCCTGCACAAGGGCAAAGCACAGCGCCAGGATCATGGCCAGATGGCCGAGTTCGGGAATCATGGCTTACCCCTGCTTTTCTGGCTGCGCCGCGGGCGAGGCGGATGCGCCCGGCGCCGGCTGGCCGCTGTCTTTGAGCGCCTTGGTCACTTCAGGCGGCATGTATTTCTCGTCGTGTTTGGCCAGCACTTCATCGGCCACCACCACGCCATCGGCATTGAGTTTGCCCAGCGCGACGATGCCCTGCCCTTCGCGGAACAGGTCCGGCAGAATGCCGCGATAGGTGATGGTCACCGACTTGTTGAAATCGGTGACGACGAACGTCACGTCCAGCGAGTCCGCCGAGCGTTGCAGCGAGCCCTTCTCGACCATGCCGCCGGCGCGGATGCGGGTGTCATGAGGTGCCTCGCCGCCCGCGATCTGGGTCGGCGTATAAAACAGGTTGATGTTCTCTTGCAAAGCGCTGAGCGCCAGAGTGACCGCAATGCCGACCCCGGCGAGTATCGCCACGATGATCAACAGGCGCTTTTTCCGCAGCGGATTCACGTATTGCTCTCCCGGCGCAAACGACGCGCCTCTTGTTGCAGGTAACGCCGACGCGCCAGCAGCGGTGACAGAACGTTGATGACCAGCACCGCCATGCAGATGCCGTAAGCGGTCCAGACGAACAGCCCATGTTTGCCCATGGCCAGAAAGTCGCCAAAAGACGCAAAGCTCATCGCACGCCTCCACGGCCGGGCGCATGCCCCAGGCTCTTCAAGACTTCGTCCTTGACCCAACTGGCGCGGGACTCGCGCTTGAGAACCTCCAGGCGCATCCGCAGCAGCAGGACGGCGCCGAAGAAGCAATAAAAGCCCAGCGCGGTGAACAGCAACGGCAGCCACATTTCAGCGGGCATGGCCGGTTTTTCGGTCAGGCTGAACGTTGCGCCCTGATGCAGCGTGTTCCACCACTGGACCGAGTATTTGATGATCGGGATGTTGATGACGCCGACAATCGCCAACACCGCGCATGCCTTGGCGGCGCTGTCGCGATTGGTGATGGCGTTACCCAGGGCGATCAGGCCGAAGTACAGGAACAGCAGGATCAGCATGGAAGTCAGCCTTGCGTCCCACACCCACCATGAACCCCATGTGGGTTTGCCCCAGATCGCGCCCGTGACCAGCGCCACGGCAGTCATCCACGCGCCGATGGGCGCTGCGCACTGCAGGGCGACATCGGCCATCTTCATCTTCCAGACCAGCCCGACGACGCCGCAGACGGCCAGCATCACGTAGCAGGACTGAGCCAGCATCGCCGACGGAACATGGATGTAGATGATGCGGAAACTGTTGCCTTGCTGGTAATCCGGCGGGGCGAAGGCCAGGCCCCAGACCACGCCGATGCCGATCAGCACCGCGGCGGCGATACTCAACCATGGCAACAGACGACCGCTGATGCCGTAGAACCATTTCGGCGATCCAAGTTTGTGGAACCAGGCCCAACTCATGCCGCTTTTAGCCTTGGCGCTTGTGTTCATCACGCTGCCTTTTCATCACGGTGTGCTTTATGACCAGGCGCTTCTTATCACTGAAGCGTCCAGGGCCGACCTCGAAAAACTGTCCGAACGGTCAAGCCCGATTATTCGCCAACACTGATTTTCAGGCCAGCAGCTATTGCAAAAGGTGTAAGGGTTACCGCCAGAGCCGTCAGGCTGCCAAGCCAAAGCAGATAGCCGGTCGCAGGCATGCCCTCAAGTGCAGCCTGAAGGGCGCCGCTGCCCAGAATCAGCACCGGGATGTACAGCGGCAGAATCAACAACGCCAGCAGCAGACCGCCGCGTTTGAGTCCCACTGTCAGCGCTGCGCCGACGGCGCCCAGCAGACTGAGCACCGGCGTGCCCAGCAGCAGTGACAGCAACAGCACCGGCAGACACGCGCTCGGCAGACCCAGCATCAACGCGAGCACCGGTGCCAGCAACACCAGTGCAAGCCCGGAGAACGCCCAGTGCGCCAGCACTTTGGCCAGCACCAGCAAGGACAAAGGGTGCGACGAAAGCACCCACTGTTCAAGTGAACCGTCTTCAAAATCACTGCGAAACAGCCCGTCCAGTGACAACAGGACCGACAACAGCGCGGCGACCCACACCAGACCCGGCGACAGGCGTTGCAGCAGTTGCGTTTCAGGGCCCACTGCCAAAGGGAACAGCGCGATGACGATGGCGAAGAATACCAGTGGATTGAGCAGCTCGGCCGGGCGCCGGAACAGCAAGCGGGCCTCGCGGGCGATCAGCAGCGTGAACACATGACTCATACGGCCCATTGCCCCAGGTCCAGATCCCGATAACCGGCCGGTTTGCGGGTCAGCGTGTGGTGAGTGGTCAGCACCACGGCCCCGCCCTTCTCGCAGTGCCCGGCCAGATGCTCTTCAAGCTGGGCGACCCCTTGCTTGTCCAGCGCGGTGAACGGCTCGTCGAGCATCCACAATCCGGGGCCCGGCAGATAGAGCCGCGCCAGCGCCACGCGGCGACGCTGGCCGGCTGACAGCGTGTGGCACGGCACGTCTTCGAATCCGCGCAGTCCAACCGCTTCGAGGGCCCGCCAGATGTCGTCGGTGTCGACCGCGCGGTGCAGGGCGCAGAGCCATAGAAGGTTCTCGACCGGTGTCAGCAGGTCTTTGATGCCCGCGGCGTGACCGATCCACAGCAGGTTGCGCGTCAGTTCGCCGCGTTGCTCGCCAAGGGGCCTGCCATCGAGCAGAACCTCGCCGGCGGTGGGCGGCATCAGGCCGCACAGCAGGCGCAACAGGCTGGTCTTGCCGCTGCCGTTCGGGCCGCTGACCTGCACCATGTCACCCGCCGTCAAGCGCAGCTCGAGATGCTCGAACAGCAGCCGCCAGTCTCGCTCGCACGCAAGCGCCACGGCTTCTAAAACGGGGATCGACATGTGGACCTTCTTTTCGGATAGCAGGTGTGCACGGCGGTTCAAGTCAGGGTCGCGGCGGCCGTTATACTGATGCAGCTTAACGGTAGCCCGCCGATGACGTCGGCGCGGGATTATACATGTCAGGAACGCTGACGCCGCCCGACCAGGCCGCCAGAGCGCAAATTTATCGAGTCAGGATCCGATGACAGGCGACATACCCCATCTCTCTCCAGTAGCAGCCGCCACGGCCTTGTTGCGCGCGGGCGTTCCGGCCGGCGAAGTGCTCAAGCTGATGGAGCCGCGCGAAGGCCTGCTGAATTCGGGACAGGTCGCCAACGCCGAGGTGGTGAGCCTCAAGCAGCAGGGTCAGGACTTCCAGTTGCTGCTCAAGCTGACGATGGACAACGGACGGCAGACCACCCTCCCGGTCAGCAGCTCATTACCGTTGACGCCGGGCACCAACGTCAACGTCGCCCAAGGCTCGGCCGACACGCTGACCATCAGCGTGCAGGACCTGCAGAAAGCCGTCACCAACAGCCTGACGAGCATCGACACCCGTCAGCTGCCGGCCGGCACGTTGCTGCAAGGCAAGGTGCTGACCACGCAAGTGGCTGCGCAGAACGTCGCACAACTGACCGGCCAGACATCTGCTGGCGGCGCTGCGCAGCCAGCCGGTTATCGTTCCATCGTCATGCTGCTCAACACCGCGCTGGCTGGCAGCAGCCTGACCATCGACAGCCCGCAGCCATTGCGCGTGGGCAGCCTGCTCAGCGCGCAGGTGCAGAGCAGTCAGGCGCTCAATTTCGTAGCGCTGCCCAACCGCCTCGATGAACTGGCGCTGGCGCAGCAACTGTCGACACAGCAAAGCCGTCAGGGGTCGCTGCAAAGCCTGCTGACCGCGCTGCAAAATCTGCCGTCGCCGGCCAGTGGCGGAGCCGACAACCTCACACCGGCGCTGCGTGCGAGCATCGAGCAACTGCTGGCTGACTTGCCCGATCTGACGCAGATGACCAGCGCCAAGGGCGTCGCCCAGGCCTTGAGCGCCAGCGGGCTTTTCATGGAGTCGCGGTTGCTCGCGGGGATGAACCCGACGCTGGTGCCGGACATGAAGGCCAACCTGCTGAGGCTGATCACCCAGATCCTCCCCGGCCTGCCGAACAACGCCAGCTATGACGCCGCTGCCGCGGCGAATACCCTGGCGCGCGCCATGCCCAGCGTCATCCGCAATGCGCTGGGGACCCTTGGCCTGGTCGCCGCGCCGAGTCAGCCGACCAATTTCCCGCTACCGGCGCGTACGCTGGGCAGCCCGCAGGACAAGGACGATCTGGAAACGCTGTTGAAACTGGCGGCCGGCGCCATTTCGCGTCTGCAGAGCCATCAACTGGGCGGGCTTGAGCAGACGCGCACCCATGCCGACGGCACGCAGGTGACGACCTGGCAGCTG
The DNA here is from genome assembly GCF_030209235.1 of Pseudomonas sp. efr-133-TYG-103a. Taxonomy (NCBI): domain Bacteria; kingdom Pseudomonadati; phylum Pseudomonadota; class Gammaproteobacteria; order Pseudomonadales; family Pseudomonadaceae; genus Pseudomonas; species Pseudomonas sp. efr-133-TYG-103a. The sequence continues at coordinate 83,343 of NZ_JARVSK010000026.1, read as the reverse complement.
GAAATCCCGATGCGCAATGCCCATGACATCGTGCCGCTGCAAATGAAGGTCCAGCGCGAGGAAAAAACTGAAACCGACGACCACGCACAGGGCGCCCATGCTGAGCAGCGCGAGAAGGAAAAACTGTGGCGGGTCGAACTGGCATTCGATCTCGAACCGCTCGGCCCGCTGCAAGTGCAGGCCCAACTGATCGCAGGGAACATCGCCAGTCAGTTGTGGGCCGAGCGCGAAGGCAGCGCCGAGCTGATCGCCGGCGAGCTGGACAACCTGCGCGCGCGCCTGGTTGCGTGCGGCCTGAACGTCAAGGAACTGGAATGCAACCGCGGCACCCCGCCACAAGGGCCGCGAACGGTGCTGGAACAACGCTGGATCGACGAGAACGCCTGATGAGCACACCCGAACACACCCCGCGTCAGGCCATCGCGCTCAGTTACGACGGTCAGCAAGCACCAACCCTGACCGCCAAGGGCGATGACACGCTGGCGGAAGCGATTCTGGCCATTGCGCGGGAGTACAAAGTCCCGATCTACGAAAACGCCGAACTGGTGAAAATGCTCGCGCGCCTTGAGCTGGGCGACAGCATTCCGCAAGAGCTGTACCTGACGATTGCCGAAATCATCGCGTTCGCCTGGCACCTGAAGGGCAAATTCCCCACAGGCTTCGACCCGAATCCGCCGCCAGTGGAAAGAGACATCACCCCCGGGCGAAACTGACCGCCATCGCGTGCAAGTGCGCTCAGCTTGCTCGCGAGCGCTATATTCCGGCCACCGAAAGTGCAGCGGATGTACGGGCCCCATCGTGAGCAAGCTCACTCCCACATGGGCATTGCGGCAGGCCGTGGTCTCGCGCCAGGCACCTGACCGGGCGAGCTTGCTCGCGAAAGCTTGATGCACTACCCGTAGGAGCGTGGCTTGTCCCGCGATCGGGGACGCAGTCGTCGTAAAACCCGGCCATGCAGTCTGCCCGACATACCGCGTCATCCGATTCCGCTGCCGCTGCCGCTGCGCGCCAGATCGCGGGCAAGCGCGCTCCTACAAGGGATTCGTGGCGTTGCCAGGACTGTGTCGAGCACAAAACTCGAGTGCCGACTGTCAGGCGTCTCTCCGGCGAACATATCGGCCCCATCGTGAGCAAGCTCACTCCCACGGGAACCTCCGGGCATTCCCGAATTTTCCTCCCAGACACGGAACCTGTAGGAGCGCGCTTGCCCGCGAACGCTGTATTCCGGCCACTGCAAAGTGCAAGCGGATGCACCGCCCTCTTCCCGGCTGAAGCCAGTCCTACAGACTCTGCAAGCTTTTCGTAGGACCGGCTTTAGCCGGGAAGGCGTCCGGTGTAAAGCCATTAATCGGAAGGGCTTTAACGGCAGTTGACTGACTCCCACCGCGAGGCAGGATTCGAGGGCGGCAGGTGATGCCGCCCTCTTCAGTTATGCCCGTGCAACTTGCTCATCAACTGTGCTTCGGCCTGGGTCAGGCCGCAGGACTGCGTGAGTTCGTCGACGCTGGCGCCCATGCTGACCAGGCGTGCGGCCTGGGCGAAGGACAGTGTGGAGGGGTCGCGCTGCTCCAGCGCGGTGATCTTGTCCGGCAGCGGCGAGACGATGGAGCGCAGTTCATGCAGGTCTTCGCCCATTTTCACCGTGCCGCCCTGATAATGCTCAAGGCGACGGGCAAGTTCGCGAATGCGCTGGTCACGCAGCGAATCAGCTTCAAGCTGCTGCGTGGCCAGTGTGCGCTGGCGTTTGGTGTGGGCCATGAACACCGCGACGCTCGCGACCCACAACACCGCCAGAAAAATTACCGCAACCTCAAGGATCAATCAGATGTTCTCCAGCTCGGACCACTCTTCCTCGGACATCATTTTGTCCAGTTCCACGAGGATCAGCAGCTCGCCGTTCTTGTTGCAGACGCCCTGGATGAACTTGGCGGACTCGTCGTTGCCGACGTTTGGCGCCGTTTCCACTTCCGACTGACGCAGATAAACCACTTCAGCCACGCTGTCGACCAGGATCCCGACCACTTGCTTATCGGCCTCGATGATCACGATACGCGTGTTGTCGCTGACTTCAACCGGTGGCAGACCAAAGCGCTGACGGGTGTCGATGACCGTGACGACATTACCGCGCAGGTTGATGATGCCCAGCACGTAGCTTGGCGCGCCCGGGACCGGAGCGATCTCGGTGTAGCGCAGCACTTCCTGAACCTGCATCACGTTGATGCCATACGACTCGTTGTCCAGGCGGAAGGTGACCCATTGCAGAATCGGATCTTCGGAACCCTGTGCTGACGACTTCTTCATACCCCTAACCCCTTGCGTGTTGTGCTGTAAGGACGACGCGATCAGCGCCGGCCTGTGTTTAGTTGAAGCTGTTTATTTGCGTGATTGCATCTGCTTGACCGCGCCGCTGGCAATCAGCTCGGCCAGTTCGGAAACGTCCAGCAGCGCACACATGTGCTCGATCACCGTCCCGGCAAGCCAGGGCCGCTGACCGCGTTGAGTGCGCCATTTGATTTCGTTCGGGTCCAGGCGCAGCGAACGGCTGACCTGATGCACCGCCAGTCCCCACTCATAGCCCTGCACCGAAATCACGTATTGCAGGCCCTGGCGGAAGTCGTCGCGATAGCGGTCCGGCATGATCCAGCGCGCGGTGTCCAGCACCTTGAGGTTGCCGGCCTGGCTGGGCAGGATCCCGAGAAACCAGTCCGGCTGACCGAAGAGCGGCGTCAGGTCATGCCCGGCCAGAGGGTAGATCGAACCCAGGCACACCAGCGGCACCGCAAGCGTCAGACCGGCGACATCGAACAGCAGGCATTCGAACGGCTCATCCGCCCAAGCCGGACGCTCGTCCGAGGTCGGCGGCGGGGTCGGCGTGCGCTGTGCAGGCAGGTGCACATCGGCCACGGGCTCCACCAGCGCCACCACAGATTCGGCAACCAGAGCTTCCGGCAACGGCGCCTCAACCACGGGCGCTTCAATCACAGGCGGCGCGATCACCGGCGGCAACAAGACCGGTTTTTCCAGCACGCGAGCGGCCACCGGTTCAGCCACGACCGCAGGACGACTCACAGGCGCCGCAACAGCCGGTGCTTCCTGGGGCGTAAACGCCAGCGACACCGGCGCCGGACGCGACATCGGCGGCTGAACCACCGGCGCAGCAGCCTTCACCGCCTCGGCGACAGCCGTGCGCATGCGTTTATCGTGGGCCTGCTCTTCGAGCACGGCCGCTTGAAACTCATCAATGCTCTCGACGACCTGCAATTCCTCGGTCGCGTCCTGCAGCAACGCGTCGAGGTAATTCTGCAGCGCCAGTTGTGGTCGTGATGCGATGTCCAGAGGGCGGTTCATACGGGAGCCCGAAAATAAGTGATGCGATTACCGCCTGAACCAGATATCGGCTGCAGGGTCAGCCGACTTGAGCGCGCAGGCGCTTTGCTCGGGAATATACGATCAGCGGACACCTCAGGCCACCTGCCCGACGAGTTGCTCGGTGAGCATGTGCTTGAGCAACGTCCGGTAGGCCAGCACTCCACGACTCTTGTTGTCGTACTGCGACGGGGTGACCCCGGCACGGCTGGCGTCGCGCAGCCGGGTATCGACCGGAATGAACGCCTTCCAGACATGCTCCGGATAGCTGTCGCGCAGCAACTTGAGGGTGCTCATCGAGGCCTGAGTGCGGCGGTCGAACAGCGTCGGCACGATGGTGTACGGCAACGGCACCTTGCGCGAGCGGTTGATCATCGCCAGCGTGTTGACCATTCGCTCCAGGCCTTTCACCGCCAGGAATTCGGTCTGCACCGGGATCGCCAACTGCTGACTCGCCGCCAGCGCATTGACCATCAGCACGCCCAGCAACGGCGGGCTGTCGATGATCGCGTAATCGAAGTCCTGCCACAGTTGCGCCAGGCTCTTGGCAATCACCAGGCCAAGGCCACTCTGCCCCGGCGACTGGCGCTCGAGCGTGGCCAGCGCGGTGCTGGACGGCAACAGAGAAATACGTTGATCGCTGGTCGGCAGTAACAGTTGACCCGGCAGCCCGTCGGGCACCGAGCCCTTGTGCAGGAACAGGTCGAAACAGCTGTGCTCCAGCGCATCGGGATCATGGCCAAAATAGCTGGTCATCGAACCATGCGGGTCGAGGTCAACGACGACCACGCGCTTGCCCGCCTCGGCCAGCAGACCGGCTAGGGCGATTGAGGTGGTGGTCTTGCCGACCCCGCCTTTCTGATTGGCTACTGCCCAGACTCTCATGTGTTCGTATTCCCCCCGACCATGATGATGACCGAGACCGATTTAAGGGGCAGGTGACGAAGATTTGACGCCTTGCGGCGGTTTGGCTGGGACAGGTGCAGTTTGTGTGCCAGCACGGCGCAACGCCGCATCGGGTTTTGCATTGGCCGCAGTGCCGGACCCGGTCAGGCTGCGGCGCACGTCCAGATTGCGCGAGATCACCAGCACGACACGACGATTGCGCGCGCGGCCATCGGCGGTCGCGTTGGAGGTCAGCGGCTGGAATTCGCCATAACCAACCGAAGCCATGCGCACCGGGTTGATCCCGTCCATGGCCAGCATGCGCACAATGCTCGATGCCCGCGCCGACGACAGTTCCCAGTTGCTCGGATACTGCGCCGAGTTGATCGGCTGGTCGTCGGTGAAGCCCTCGACATGGATCGGGTTGTCGAACGGCTTGATGATTTTGGACACCTTGTCGATCAGGTCGAACGCCTGATTGCTCGGCATGGCATCGCCGCTGCCGAACAGCAGGCTGGAATTGAGCTCGATCTCGATCCACAGCTCATTGCCGCGCACGGTCATCTGCTTTGAAGCGATCAGATCACCGAACGCTGCATTGACGTCGTCGGCGATGGATTTCAGCGGGTCTTGAGCGCCCTGCCCCAGCGCCGCGTCGGTCTGTTCGCTGTCTTGCACCAGCGGGTCGGCAGGACGCACGGTCTGCGGTTTCTGCTCGCCGATCGGGATGGGCTTCACGCTGCGCTCGGCTTCGTTGAACACGCCGACCAGCGCTTCGGACAGCACTTTGTACTTGCCTTCGTTCAGCGAGGAGATGGAGTACATGACCACGAAAAACGCGAACAGCAAAGTGATGAAGTCCGCATAGGACACCAGCCAGCGCTCGTGATTTTCGTGTTCTTCGTGGCGACGTCGACGGGCCATCAGTCCATCACTCCATGAAGCCTTGCAGCTTCAGTTCGATCGAACGCGGGTTCTCACCCTCGGCGATGGACAGCAGACCCTCGAGCAGCATTTCGCGATAGCGCGACTGGCGCAGGGCAACGGCCTTGAGCTTGTTGGCGACCGGCAGCAGGATGAGGTTGGCCGAAGCCACGCCGTAGATGGTCGCAACGAACGCCACGGCGATGCCGCTGCCCAGCTGATTCGGGTCAGCCAGGTTGCCCATGACATGAATCAGGCCCATCACCGCACCGATGATGCCCACGGTCGGCGCATAGCCGCCCATGCTTTCGTAGACTTTCGCGGCCTGAATGTCGCGGCTTTCCTGGGTCATGAAATCCACCTCCAGAATGCTGCGAATGGCCTCAGGCTCAGCACCGTCGACCAACAATTGCAGGCCTTTGCGCGAGTAGGCATCAGGCTCACTGTCAGCGACCGACTCAAGGCCCAGCAGGCCTTCCTTGCGTGCGGTCAGGCTCCACGACACGACGCGGTCGATGCCGCCGGCCAGATCGATGCGTGGCGGAAACAGAATCCAGATGAAGATCTGGATCGCCCGTTTGAACGCGCTCATCGGCGTCTGCAGCAGACACGCCGCCAGCGTTCCGCCGAGCACGATCAGTGCAGCAGGCCCGTTCAGCAAGGCGCCGAGATGACCGCCTTCCAGAAAGTTGCCGCCGATGATGGCGACGAAGGCCAGAATGATCCCTATAAGCGTCAAAACATCCATCAGACACAGGCCTCGACCAGATGGCGCCCGATATCGTCCAGGCTGTAGACGGCGTCAGCCAGGTCGGCCTTGACGATGGCCATCGGCATGCCATAGATGACGCAACTGGCTTCGTCCTGCGCCCAGATGTGACTGCCACCCTGCTTGAGCAGACGCGCGCCTTCGCGACCGTCCGCGCCCATGCCGGTGAGGACCACGGCGAGCACTTTATCGCCGTAGGACTTGGCCGCCGATCCGAAGGTGATGTCCACGCAGGGTTTGTAGTTCAGGCGTTCGTCACCTGGCAGAATTTTCACCGCCCCGCGACCATCGACCATCATCTGCTTGCCACCGGGGGCGAGCAACGCAAGGCCCGGACGCAGAATGTCGCCGTCTTCCGCTTCTTTGACGCTGATCCGGCAGAGCTTGTCCAGACGCTCGGCGAACGCCTTGGTGAACGCTGCGGGCATGTGCTGAATGAGCACAATCGGAGCCGGGAAATTGGCGGGCAATTGAGTGAGCACGCGTTGCAGCGCGACCGGGCCACCGGTTGAGGTGCCGATTGCGACCAGTTTGTAGGCCTTGCGCTTGGGCGCAGGCGACGCCGGGGCATGATGCCCGGCTGAATGGCCAGTGGAAGACGTGCGCGCCGGCGCAGGGGCCGGGCGTGCGGCAGGCGTCGGCGCGGCGTGAGTCGTGCGCGGTGCCGTGGAGGTCGGCGCGGGCGTCGGCGCTGGCGCCGCTGCGCTGCTGCCCAATCCGCTGAAACGACGGTTGCTGCGGGAGATGCTGTGCACCTTTTCGCACAGCATCTGCTTGACCTTCTCGGGATTGCGCGAGATGTCTTCGAAGTTTTTCGGCAGGAAATCCACGGCGCCGGCGTCGAGCGCATCGAGGGTGACACGGGCGCCTTCGTGGGTCAGCGATGAGAACATCAGAACCGGTGTCGGGCAGCGCTGCATGATGTGACGAACCGCGGTAATGCCATCCATCATCGGCATTTCGTAGTCCATGGTGATCACGTCAGGCTTGAGCGCCAGGGCCTGGTCAATGGCTTCCCTGCCATTGGTGGCCGTGCCGACCACTTGAATCGTGGAATCTGAAGAGAGAATTTCCGAGACGCGACGACGGAAAAAACCCGAATCGTCCACGACGAGAACCTTGACTGCCATAAACACTCCATTGGGCCCGCGCTACCCCGAGGGCTGGCGCGGCCTGAATCACATCGCTTGGGCCACAATTGGCGAGCGGCACCGACTTGCGGGACCCGGTCGGCATCGACTTGCAGGACCGGCCCTTCCCGGCGGAAGCCGACCCTGCAACGTCACCCAACCGAATCGGTCCCGCCAGGTACCGCCACCAACGCCGGCCCCATCGATCAGATACGCCGTGCGGCGTAACGCTTGAGCATGCTCGGAACATCGAGAATCAGCGCGATGCGACCGTCGCCGGTAATGGTGGCGCCTGACATGCCCGGCGTCCCCTGCAGCATCTTGCCCAACGGCTTGATGACCACTTCTTCCTGGCCGACCAGTTGATCGACGACAAAGCCGATCCGCTGCGTGCCCACCGAAAGGATCACCACGTGGCCTTCTCGCTGCTCTTCGTGAACGGCAGAGCTGACCAGCCAGCGCTTGAGGTAGAACAGCGGCAGTGCCTTGTCGCGCACGATGACCACTTCCTGACCGTCGACGACATTGGTGGTCGACAAGTCCAGATGGAAGATCTCGTTGACGTTGACCAGCGGGAACGCGAACGCCTGGTTGCCCAGCATCACCATCAGGGTCGGCATGATCGCCAGGGTCAACGGCACCTTGATGACGATCTTCGAGCCCTGGCCCTTGGTCGAGTAGATGTTGATCGAACCGTTGAGCTGGGCAATCTTGGTTTTCACCACGTCCATGCCCACGCCACGGCCGGACACGTCGGAAATCTCGGTTTTGGTCGAGAAGCCCGGCGCGAAGATCAGGTTGTAGCAATCGGTGTCGCTCAGACGATCTGCGGCATCCTTGTCCATGACCCCGCGCTTGACTGCGATGGCACGCAGCACTGCCGGGTCCATGCCTTTGCCGTCATCGGAAATCGACAGCAGGATGTGGTCGCCTTCCTGTTCCGCCGAGAGCACCACGCGACCGCCCCGGGCCTTGCCCGATGCTTCACGCTCTTCCGGCGACTCGATGCCGTGGTCAACCGCGTTGCGCACCAAGTGCACCAGCGGGTCGGCCAGCGCCTCGACCAGGTTCTTGTCCAGGTCGGTTTCTTCACCCACCAGTTCAAGGTTGATTTCTTTCTTGAGCTGACGCGCCAGATCGCGGACCAGTCGCGGGAAGCGACCGAAGACTTTCTTGATCGGCTGCATGCGGGTTTTCATCACCGCGGTCTGCAGGTCAGCGGTGACCACGTCCAGATTGGACACGGCCTTGGACATGGCTTCGTCCGAGCTGTTGGCACCCAGGCGTACCAGACGGTTACGCACCAGCACCAGCTCGCCGACCATGTTCATGATTTCGTCCAGCCGCGCGGTGTCGACGCGCACGGTGGTTTCCGCTTCGGCCGGCGGCTTCTCGCCAGCGGCAGGTGCCGGGGCTCGAGCGGCGGCAGGTGCGGCGGCTGGAGCGGCCCTGGCCGGGGCAGCGGCAGCCGGGGCAGGCGCTGCTTTGGCAGGCTCGACTTTCGGCGCTTCGACCTTGGCGGGCTCGGCCTTCTTCACCGGCGCGACGGCGGTGGCGGCCACGCCCGGTTCGAATTTACCTTTACCGTGAAGCTGATCGAGCAAGTCTTCGAATTCGTTTTCAGTGATTTCGTCGCCCGAGCCTTTCGCCTCGGTGGCGGCCGGCGCTGCAGCGGCAGCAGCCACTGGGGCAGCGGCACCGGCTTCGGGCGAGAACGAGCCCTTGCCATGCAGTTGATCGAGCAATGCTTCGAATTCGTCGTCGGTGATTTCGTCGCTGGCGGCTTCGGAAGCCGGCGCCGCGGCGGCAGCCGGTGCGACCGCATCGACGGCGAACTGGCCCTTGCCGTGCAACTGATCCAGCAGCGATTCGAATTCGGCGTCAGTGATCTCGTCGCTTGGCGCGTCGCCAGACGACTGTGCAGGCGTCGCCGGGGCCGGGGTCGAAGCAACGGCACCCGCCGCTTCGGCCTTGACCGCATTCAGCGAGTCCAGCAGTTGTTCGAATTCCTGATCGGTGATGTCTTCGGACGGCGCTTCGGCCACCGGCTCCGGCGCCACAGGAGCGGGCGCGGCAGCGACTTCGTCAGCCGACGCAGGCTCTGCCAGGCGGGAAAGCGCAGCAAGCAGTTCAGGCGTGGCCGGCGTGATGTCCGAACGCTCGCGCACCTGACCGAACATGCTGTTGACGGTGTCCAGGGCTTCGAGCACAACGTCCATGAGTTCCGCGTCGACCCGGCGCTCACCTTTGCGCAGGATGTCGAACACGTTTTCGGCGATGTGACAGCATTCAACCAGCTCGTTGAGCTGGAGGAAGCCGGCGCCCCCTTTTACAGTGTGAAAACCGCGAAAAATTGCATTGAGCAGGTCCGCATCGTCCGGCCGGCTTTCCAGCTCGACCAACTGCTCGGACAACTGCTCCAGAATCTCGCCGGCCTCTACCAGAAAATCCTGAAGGATTTCTTCATCGGCGCCGAAGCTCATTGGGGGTGCTCCTAAAATTAACCGTCAAACCGATCCGGAAGCTGTTCGGCGATCTGCGCGCATTGCCTTCGTCGAAGCATTGGCGCGCAGCTCAACAGCCACTTTCACATAGAACCCTGAATCGCAGACCCGCAAGCGGGGATCTAGAAGCCAAGGCTGGATAGCAGATCGTCTACATCATCCTGACCGGATACGACGTCTTCACGTTTATCGGCATGAATCTGCGGACCTTCACCCTTGGAATGAAGTTTTTCCTGTTCTTTTTGCTGACGGAACACTTCCTGGTCGTGTTCGATCCCTGCAAAGCGATCGACCTGACTGGCCATCAGCACCAGCTTGAGCAGATTGCTCTCCACTTCGGTGACCAGCGTGGTCACACGCTTGATGACCTGGCCGGTGAGGTCCTGGTAATCCTGAGCCAGCAGAATGTCGTTCAGGTGGCTGGCGACCTCGGCGGCCTCCTTCTCGCTGCGCGTCAGAAAACCATCGACGCGGCGGGCCAGATCACGAAACTCATCGGCACCGATCTCGCGACGCATGAAGCGTCCCCAATCGGCGCTCAAGGCCTTGGCATCGGCACTGAGGCCATTCATCAACGGCGTGCTCTGCTCGACCAGGTCCATGGTGCGGTTGGCCGCGCCTTCCGTCAGCCTGACAACATACGACAGGCGTTCGGTGGCATCGGTGATCTGGGACACTTCTTCGGCTTGCGGCATGTGCGGGTCAATCTGGAAATTGACGATCGCACTGTGCAGCTCGCGCGTCAGTTTGCCGACTTCCTGATACAGGCCGCGATCCCGGGTCTGATTAAGCTCATGGATGAGTTGCACGGCATCGCCGAACTTGCCTTTTTCAAGGCTCGCGACGAGTTCTTGTGCATGTTTCTTCAGGGTCGACTCGAAGTCACCCATTGTCGAATCTTTGGAATCCATAGCGCCCTCGCAGCGGACATCAGCTATTGACGCGCTCGAATATCTTCTCGATCTTTTCTTTGAGCACTTGCGCAGTGAATGGCTTGACCACGTAGCCGTTCACACCGGCCTGAGCGGCTTCGATGATCTGCTCGCGCTTGGCTTCGGCGGTGACCATCAATACCGGCAAGTGACGCAGACGCTCGTCGGCGCGGACCTGACGCAACAGGTCGATGCCGGACATGCCGGGCATGTTCCAGTCAGTCACCAGAAAGTCAAAAGCCCCGCTCTGCAGCATCGGCAATGCGGTGGTACCGTCATCTGCTTCGGCCGTGTTGGTGAACCCAAGGTCACGCAACAGGTTTTTTATGATCCGCCGCATCGTTGAGAAGTCATCAACGATGAGGATTTTCATGTTCTTGTCCAATTCGACCTCCAAGCAGTCTTTAACGCGCCCAGCACCTGGACGCGCGTTCAATCAATACCGGCACAACCCAGTGATCGGCTCTACGAAAATAATAAGGGATGGTGCACATCGAGGGGTCACGAACACGGCGCAACAGGCCGTTCAAAGACCTGATCCGACCGGCTCCTGCCTTGTCTCTCCTGCTTCCCACACCACATTCAGCACAGCCGGTCTTACTTGCAACACGCGAACACCCTGTTCACGTGCGATGAATCAGCGCGCGCGCCACTCTCCCAACCGTCCACGCAACCGCGCGGCGCACTGGCTATGCAGCTGGCTGACCCGAGATTCGCTGACTCCCAGGACCTCACCGATTTCCTTGAGGTTCAGCTCTTCGTCGTAATACAGCGCCAGCACCAGGCGTTCACGCTCCGGCAGATTGGCGATGGCATCCGCCAGCGCAGCCTGGAAGCGTTCGTCTTCCAGATCGCGCGACGGCTCCAGCGACTGGCTCGCGCCGTCCTCGTGCAGCCCTTCATGCTCGCCGTCCTGCAACAGGTCGTCGAAGCTGAACAGGCGACTGCCCAGGGTATCGTTCAAAATCCCGTAGTAATCGTCGAGACTCAATTGAAGTTCGGCAGCAACCTCGTGATCTTTAGCGTCACGGCCGGTTTTTGCTTCAATTGCACGAATCGCGTCGCTGACCATGCGCGTATTCCGGTGAACCGAGCGTGGCGCCCAGTCGCCCTTGCGCACTTCGTCGAGCATCGCGCCGCGAATACGAATACCCGCGTAAGTCTCGAAACTCGCACCTTTGGTAGAGTCGTACTTGGTCGACACCTCGAGCAGACCGATCATGCCGGCCTGGATCAGGTCCTCGACCTGAACACTGGCCGGCAGTCGCGCCAGCAGGTGGTAAGCGATGCGCTTGACCAGCGGGGCATAACGCTCGATCAGTTCGTACTGGGAATCTTTGGATGATTTGCTGTACATGCGATAGCCACTTGCGGTCATGACACGGGCCCTGCGCTGGTCTGATGCACCAGGCGTTCAACGAAAAACTCAAGGTGACCGCGCGGGTTCGCCGGCAGCGGCCAGGTATCGACCTTCTGCGCGATGGCCTTGAACGCCAGCGCACATTTGGAACGCGGGAACGCTTCGTACACCGCACGCTGCTTCTGGACCGCCTTGCGCACGCACTCGTCGTACGGAACGGCGCCAACGTATTGCAGCGCAACATCGAGGAAACGGTCAGTCACTTTGGTCAGCTTGGCGAACAGGTTGCGCCCTTCCTGCGGGCTCTGCGCCATGTTGGCCAGCACGCGGAAGCGGTTCATGCCGTAGTCGCGGTTGAGCAGCTTGATCAGCGCGTAAGCGTCAGTGATCGAAGTGGGCTCATCGCACACCACCAGCAGGACTTCCTGAGCGGCGCGCACGAAGCTGACCACCGACTCGCCGATCCCGGCAGCGGTATCGATCACCAGCACATCCAGGTTGTCGCCGATGTCGCTGAACGCCTGAATCAGACCGGCATGCTGCGCCGGAGTCAGGTGCACCATGCTCTGCGTGCCCGAAGCGGCCGGCACGATGCGTACGCCGCCCGGCCCCTGCAGCAGCACGTCGCGCAGCTCGCAGCGGCCCTCGATGACATCCGCAAGCGTGCGTTTGGGCGTCAGCCCCAGCAATACGTCGACGTTGGCCAGACCCAGATCGGCGTCCAGCAACATGACGCGACGCCCGAGCTCGGCCAGCGCCAGTGAAAGATTCACTGAAACGTTGGTCTTGCCGACGCCACCTTTGCCACCGGTCACCGCGATAACCTGTACGGGATGCATGCTGCCCATGTTAATTTTTTACCTTGTCTTGCTTAGACCTAAGCCACATGTAGGGCTGCACGTTCAGAGTGTGAACAATGCCTGGCAGACCATCGATGCAGGTATATTCCAGTGTCATTTTCCCTACCTAGCCCGCACGCTTGCCGGGACTGTGATAAAGATCCGCAAACATATCCGCCATCGCTTCCTCGCTAGGCTCCTCCTGCATCTGCACACTGACAGCCCGGCTTACCAACTGGTGCCGGCGTGGCAAATGCAGATCATCCGGTATCCGTGGACCATCGGTGAGATAGGCCACAGGCAGTTCGTGAGTGACCGCCAGGCTGAGGACTTCGCCCAGGCTGGCCGTCTCGTCGAGTTTGGTCAGGATGCACCCGGCCAGACCGCAACGCTTGTAACTGTGATACGCCGCCGTCAGCACCTGCTTCTGGCTGGTGGTGGCCAGTACCAGATAGTTGCGGGCACGGATGCCACGACCGGCGAGGCTTTCCAACTGCAGGCGCAAGGCCGGATCGCTGGCTTGCAGGCCCGCGGTGTCGATCAACACCACGCGCTTGCGCAGCAGCGGCTCCAGCGCCTGCGCCAGAGACTGGCCCGGATCGACGTGCGTCACTGGCACGTTGAGGATCCGGCCCAGGGTTTTAAGCTGTTCCTGAGCACCGATACGGAAACTGTCCATGCTCACCAGCGCAATGTTCTGCGCGCCGTATTTCAACACATAACGGGCGGCCAGTTTGGCCAGCGTGGTGGTCTTGCCCATACCGGCAGGACCGACCATGGCGATCACACCGCCCTCTTCCAGCGGCTCCACGTCCGGCGTTGCGATCATGCGCGCCAGATGGGCCAGCAACATGCGCCAGGTGTGCGCCTGATCGCCACCTTCCGGCACCATCGCCAGCAGATCACGGGACAGCGGACCTGACAGGCCGATGCGTTGCAGACGACGCCACAGATTAGCCTGTTGCGGGCGGCTGCCTTGCAGCTGGTTCCAGGCCAGCGAACCCAGCTGGACTTCCAGCAGTTCGCGCAGCCCGTTCAATTCGGAGCGCATCGAATCGTAGGCGCGCTGGCTGACCGCAGGCTCCACGGGACGCTCGGCGCGTTCGGCACGATCGGCCGCCATGGCGGCGTGGATCGATGGGCGAAACGGTTCTTCGAGCGTCGGCTCGATCTGCTTGCTGTCATCCATCGCCAGCCCTGCGAACAACTGACGATTGGCGACAGTGTCCAGCTCGCTGCGGTGGGTCAGCTCAGCCTGAGCGGTGACGATGCGCGACTGAGTCTTGCGCAACTCGTCTTCGAGCTCGATGTTCGGCACACGCGGCGCCAGCGCAGACAATTTGTAGTCCAGCGCGGCAGTCAGTTCCACGCCGCCGGCGATGCGCCGGTTGCCGATGATGGCCGCTTCGGCGCCCAGCTCATCACGAACCAGCTTCATGGCTTGTCGCATATCGGCGGCGAAAAAACGCTTAACTTGCATGACTCACTACCTCAGCCGTTCGGCCCGACAGTCGCTACGATGGTGACTTGCTTATTGTCAGGAATTTCCTGGTAAGCCAAAACATGCATATTCGGAACAGCCAGGCGTCCAAAGCGGGACAACATGGCGCGAACCGGACCTGCGACCAACAAAATGACCGGCTGACCCTGCATCTCCTGACGCTGCGCTGCTTCGATCAACGAGCGCTGAAGTTTCTCAGCCATGCTCGGTTCGAGCAGAACGCCTTCTTCCTGACCCTGTCCAGCCTTCTGCAGACTATTGAGCAATATCTGTTCCAACCTTGGCTCAAGCGTGATAACAGGCAGCTCCGGCTCAATGCCGACAATGCTTTGCACGATTGCGCGGGACAAACCGACCCGTACGGCAGCGACCAATGCGGCGGTATCTTGACTCCGCGCAGCGTTGTTGGCGATAGCCTCGGCAATGCTGCGAATATCGCGCACCGGCACCTGCTCGGCCAGCAACGCCTGAAGCACCTTGAGCAGCGCCGACAGCGACAACACGCCCGGCACCAGTTCCTCGGCAAGTTTTGGCGATCCCTTGGCCAGTAAAGCCATCAATTGCTGGACTTCCTCATGGCCAATCAACTCATGAGAGTGCTTGTACAGAATCTGGTTCAGGTGGGTTGCCACAACGGTACTGGCGTCCACCACGGTGTAACCCAGCGATTGTGCCTGCGCCCGCTGGCTGATTTCGATCCAGACAGCCTCCAGACCGAACGCCGGGTCTTTGGCATTGATGCCGTTCAGACTGCCAAATACCTGACCTGGGTTGATCGCCAGCTCCCGATCCGGGTAAATCTCGGCTTCGGCCAGCGTCACGCCCATCAGCGTCAGGCGGTAGGCGCTGGGCGCCAGGTCAAGGTTGTCACGGATGTGAACGGTCGGCATCAGGAAGCCCAGCTCCTGGGAAAGCTTCTTGCGCACGCCCTTGATCCGCGCCAGCAACTGACCACCTTGATTACGGTCCACCAGCGGGATCAGACGATAGCCCACTTCCAGGCCGATCATGTCGATCGGGGTCACGTCATCCCAGCCCAGCTCTTTGGACTCCTGCGCACGACTCGGCGCAGGCAGCAACTCTTGCTGACGCTTGACCTCTTGAATCGCGGCCAGCTTGACCAAGTTCTGTTTTTTCCACAGCAGGTACGCGCCCCCGGCAGCCAGCAGCCCCAGGCTGATGAACGAGAAGTGCGGCATGCCCGGCACCAGCCCCATGACCACCATGATGCCCGCCGAGACGGCCAGCGCCTTGTGCGACGAAAACATCTGGCGCCCGACCAGCTTGCCCATCTCTTCGGAACCGGAAGCACGGGTCACCATGATCGCTGCAGCGGTGGACAGCAGCAGCGAAGGCAGCTGCGCCACCAAACCGTCACCGATGGTCAGCAGCGCGTAAACCTTGCCGGCGTCGGCGAAAGTCATGTTGTGCTGGAGGATGCCCACCAGCATGCCGCCGATGAGGTTGATGAACAGGATCAACAGACCGGCGATGGCGTCACCGCGCACGAACTTGCTGGCACCGTCCATGGAGCCGTAGAACTCGGCTTCCTGGGCGACTTCCAGACGACGACGCTTGGCTTCCGGCTGATCGATGAGGCCGGCGTTGAGGTCGGCGTCGATCGCCATCTGCTTGCCGGGCATCGCGTCGAGGGTGAAACGCGCGCTCACCTCGGAAATACGGCCGGCACCTTTGGTCACCACGACGAAGTTGATGATCATCAGGATCGCGAACACCACGATACCGACGACGTAGTTACCGCCGATCACCACTTCACCGAAGGCCTGGATCACCTTACCGGCGGCGGCGTGGCCGTCCTGACCGTGGAGCATCACGACGCGGGTGGAAGCGACGTTCAGCGCCAGGCGCAACAGCGTGGCGATCAGCAGGATGGTCGGGAAAACCGAAAAATCCAGCGGGCGCAGTGCGTAAACGCAGACCAGCAACACGACGATGGACAGGGCGATGTTGAACGTGAAGAACACGTCCAGCAAAAAGGGTGGCATCGGCAACATCATCATTGCCAGCATGACCAGCAACAGCAACGGCACGCCCAACTGACCACGGCCGAGGCCGACCAGTCCGATGCGTGCGTTAGAGATTAACTGAGAGCGATCCACCGATTTTTTACCTGCGCGTTAACCAAAACTTTGACGCCAGAGGCGTTGTAATGCAGGTATTGCAAAAACCTGTCCAACATTGGCAGCGGGCTAAAAATATCAGAATGCCAGTATTTGGATCCCGTGGGACGTAGAACGTCCAGGGCGGCATTACCACGCGGAGCGTGGGAACGATCGTAAAAGCAGGAGCTCTTCCCGGCTGAAGCCGGTCCTACGGGGTGCGCGGTGTGTCAGTTGATCGTTCCTACGCTCCGCGTGGGAATGCATCCCTTGACGCTCCGCGTCACTTAGCCCGTGGGACGCAGAGCGTCCAGGGCGGCATTACCACGCGGAGCGTGGGAACGATCGGAAGAAGGGCATCAGATCAGCGGAGATAAATACTAAGAATCCCGCCTCAAGTCCGGCGGAATCGGCAAATCTTCACGCAGCGGATCAGGCCGCTTGCCGCGCCCCTGACGGAACTGGCGAATCTGATACACGTAGGCCAGCACCTGCGCCACCGCCAGATACAACCCTGCCGGAATTTCTTGTTCCAGCTCGGTGCTGTAGTAGATCGAACGCGCCAGCGCCGGCGACTCCAGCAGCAGAATCTGATGCTGAGCTGCGATCTCGCGGATCTTCAGCGCCAGGAAATCGCTGCCCTTGGCCAACAGCACCGGCGCCCCGCCCTTGTCTGCGTCGTATTTGAGCGCAACGGCATAGTGAGTCGGGTTGGTGATGATCACGTCGGCTTCCGGAATCGCCGACATCATCCGCCGCTGGGACATCTCGCGCTGCAACTGGCGAATCCGCTGCTTGACCTCCGGCCGGCCTTCGTTGTCCTTGTGCTCGTCGCGCACTTCCTGCTTGGTCATCATCAGCTTGTTGCGCGCTTCCCACAGCTGCACCGGGACATCCACCGCGGCGATGATCAGCAGCCCGAACGACATCCACAATGTGTTCCAGCCCACCAGTTGCAGGCTGTGGATGACCGCCATTTCCATGGGTTCGTGCGCGATGGCGAGCAGGTCGTTCTTGTCCTTCATCAACACCACGACCGCGACGATCAGCACGATGAAGAACTTGGCGAACGACTTGACCAGCTCGATCAGCGCCTTGGGCGAGAACATGCGCTTCAGACCGGCCGCCGGGTTCAGGCGACTGAACTTGGGCGCCAGCGAGCCCGCCGCGAACAACCAGCCGCCCAGCGACACAGGCCCGACCAGTGCGGCGATGGTCAACGCCACCAGCAGCGGCTGGATCGACCACAGCGCCGCCTTGCCCGAGACCATCAGCATCAGCGTCATGCTGCGCTCGTCCATCAAGGTCTCGCGGGTGATGGTCAGGTTGTCGCGCATCAGCTGCATCATCATCTCGGCCATCGAACCGCCGAATGCCAACAACCCGGCGGCGCCGACCAGCATCACGACGACGGTGTTCAGCTCCTTTGAGCGGGCGATCTCGCCCTTCTCCCTGGCCTCACGTTTGCGTTTGTCCGTGGGGTCTTCTGTTTTGTCCTGACCGCTCTCGCTTTCAGCCATGTCAGCGCGCCTTGACCATGTCCCTGAGCAACTGCAAGGCGTCGACCGCCAGCGGTTGGTATTGAGTGAGAATGTCGCCGAGCGAGACCCACAGGACCCACATGCCCAGCACCAGCGTCAACGGAAAACCGATGGTGAAGATGTTCAGCTGCGGCGCCGCCCGGGTCATCACGCCCATCGCGATGTTGAGCACCAGCAACGCGGTGATCGCCGGCAGCACCAGAATCAGCGCCGCGCCGAGCACCCAGCCCAAGCGCAGCACCAGCTCCCAGAAATTGGCGAGCATCAGCCCCTCACCGACCGGCAGCGTGGTAAAGCTTTCGATCAGCACTTCGAACACCACCAGATGCCCATTGGTGGAAAGAAACAGCAAGGTCACCAGCATGGTGAAGAACTGGCCGATCACCGCCACCGACACCCCGTTGATCGGGTCGATCATGGAGGCGAAGCTCATGCCCATCTGCACGGCGATGACTTGGCCGGCAATGACGAAGGCCTGAAAAAACAGCTGCAGCGACAGCCCGAACGCCGCGCCGATGATGATTTGCTCGGCGATCAGCAGCAACGCACTCAAGTCCAGCGCGTGAACCGGTGGCATCGGCGGCAGGCTGGGGGCGATCACGACGGTGATCGCCAGCGCCAGATAAAGACGCACACGGTTGGGGACCAGCGTGGTGCCGAAGATCGGCATGGTCATCAGCACCGCAGCGATCCGGAACAGCGGCAACATGAACGCCGCCACCCACGTGCTGATCTGCGTGTCGGTCAGCGCCAGCACAGGTTCCATTCGTGACTCAGCCGATGACTTGCGGGATGCTGGTGTACAGCGAAATGATGTATTCCATGAACGTGCGCACCAGCCACGGACCGATGACGATCAGGGTCACCAGCATCACCAGCAGACGCGGCAGGAAGCTCAAGGTCTGCTCGTTGATCTGCGTGGCCGCCTGGAACATCGACACGATCAGGCCCACGATTAGGCTGGGCACCACCAGAATGGCCACCATGGTGGTCGTCAACCACAACGCGCTGCGAAACAGATCGATTGCCACTTCCGGGGTCATGCTGCGCACTCCTCGTCAAACAGGTTCATACGCCGCCGAAACTGCCGGCCAGCGTGCCGATGACCAACGCCCAGCCATCCACCAGCACGAACAGCATCAGTTTGAACGGCAGGGAAATGATCAGCGGCGAGAGCATCATCATACCCATGGCCATCAACACGCTGGCGACGATCAGGTCGATGATCAGGAACGGGATGAAAATCATGAAGCCGATCTGAAACGCGGTCTTGAGTTCGGATGTCACGAACGCCGGAACGATGATGGTCAGCGGCGCGGCATCGGGCGAAGCGATGTCGGTGCGCTTGGACAGGCGCATGAACAGCTCGAGGTCGCTGGACCGGGTCTGCGCCAGCATGAAGTCCTTGACCGGCACTTCCGCCTTGGCGACTGCATCCTGGGCCGTCAGCTTTTCGGCCAGATACGGTTGCAACGCGTCGGTGTTCACACGATCGAACACTGGCGCCATGATGAACAGCGTCAGAAACAGCGCCATGCCGGTCAGGATCTGGTTGGACGGCGTCTGTTGCAGGCCCAGCGCCTGACGCAGGATCGAAAACACGATGATGATGCGGGTGAAGCTGGTCATCAACATGACGAACGCCGGAATGAAGCTCAGCGCCGTCATGATCAGCAGGATCTGCAGGCTGACCGAATACTCCTGCTGGCCGTTCGCGCCGGTACCCAACGTGATCGCCGGGATCGACAGCGGGTCGGCGCCGAACGCCAGCGGCGCTGCCAGCAACAACAGCAGCGTCAAAACAATGCGCATCAGTTCTTATCCTTCCGATCCGGGTTGCCGAAGCTGTCTTTACCCACGCGCTGCCCGCTCAGGCCTTTGCTGCCGAGCGCTTCCATCAACCGCCTGGCGAATTCCGGTGTGGCGTTCTGGCTCTCGGGCACTTCGACCGGCTCGTTCATCACGTGCAACGCCGTGACGCTGCCGGGCGACACACCCAGCAGCACTTGCTCGTTGCCGACCTGAACCAGCACCAGCCGGTCGCGCGGACCCAGCGCCCGCGAGCCGACCAGCTCGATCACCTGATTACCCGCAGGACCCGCGCGCTGAACCCGGCGCATGAGCCAGGCCAGCACGAAAATGAGGCCGATGACCAGCAGCAGACCCAGCACCAGTTGCAGCAACTGACCGCCAATGCCGCTGGTCAGCGCGCCGGCCACTTGCGGCGCGGCAGGAGCCGGAGCCGACGATGCAGCAGCAGGCGTCGCAGCGGGCGCTGCCGGATCGGCCGCCATCACCACCCAGGACATCGCCAGCAGCGGCAAGCCCGACAGCGTTCTCAGAAAACCGCTCATTCAGCGCAGCTTCTTGATGCGTTCACTCGGGCTGATCACGTCGGTCAGGCGGATGCCGAACTTCTCGTTCACCACAACCACTTCGCCGTGGGCGATCAGCGTGCCGTTGACCAGCACGTCCAGCGGCTCGCCCGCCAGACGGTCCAGCTCGATCACCGAGCCCTGGTTCAACTGCAGCAGGTTGCGAATGTTGATGTCGGTACTGCCCACTTCCATGGAGATCGACACCGGAATGTCGAGAATCACATCCAGGTTCGGGCCATCCAGCGAAACGGGAGCATTGTTTTTCGGCACGCTGCCGAACTCTTCCATCGCCATGCGGTTGGTAGAGGAATGACCGGCATCGGCAGCCAGCAGTGCGTCGATGTCCGACTGACCACCCTCTCCGGCTTCGCCCAGCGCAGCCGCCCACTCATCGGCCAGGGCCTGATCGTCAGCGGAGTTCATATCGTTTTCATCAGCCATGGTTGTCCTCGGCGAGCATTGATTCGTTTACACAGCACATTCATTTGCTGACGACAAAGTGTCAGCGACGTTCTACCGGTTCGACCACTTGCAGGGCCAGATTGCCCTTGTGCGAACCGAGCTTGACCTTGAAGGACGGCACACCGTTGGCGCGCATGATCAGGTTTTCCGGCAGTTCCACCGGGATCACGTCACCGGGCTGCATGTGCAGGATGTCGCGCAGCTTGAGCTGACGACTGGCGACCGTGGCCCGCAAGGGCACCGAGACATCCAGTACGTCTTGCTTGAGCGCGTTGACCCAGCGTTCGTCCTGATCGTCGAGATCGGACTGGAAGCCGGCGTCGAGCATTTCGCGGACCGGTTCGATCATCGAGTACGGCATGGTCACGTGCAGGTCACCGCCACCGCCGTCCAGCTCGATGTGGAACGTCGACACGACGATGGCCTCGCTCGGACCGACGATGTTGGCCATGGCCGGGTTCACTTCCGAGTTGATGTACTCGAAGTTCACTTCCATGATCGCCTGCCAGGCTTCTTTCAGGTCAATGAAGGCCTGATCGAGCACGATCCGCACCACGCGCAGTTCGGTCGGGGTGAATTCACGCCCTTCGATCTTGGCGTGACGGCCGTCGCCACCGAAGAAGTTGTCCACCAGTTTGAACACCAGCTTGGCGTCCAGAATGAACAACGCGGTGCCGCGCAGCGGTTTGATCTTGACCAGGTTCAGACTGGTCGGCACGTAGAGCGAGTGCACGTATTCGCCGAACTTCATCACCTGCACGCCACCCACCGCCACGTCGGCAGAACGACGCAGCAGGTTGAACATGCTGATGCGGGTATAACGGGCGAAACGCTCGTTGATCATTTCCAGGGTCGGCATGCGTCCGCGGACGATGCGGTCCTGGCTGGTCAGGTCATAACTTTTGACGCTGCCCGGTTCGATGACGCTTTCGGTCTGCACCAGACCATCGTCCACGCCATGCAACAGCGCGTCGATTTCATCCTGGGACAGCAGGTCTTGCACGGCCATGTCGTGGTCCTACTGCAGTACGTAGTTAGTGAAGAGTACTTGTTCGATGACGCTCTTGTTCAGCTCTTTCTGGCCCACTTCCTGGACCACGGCAGCGGCTTTCTGGCGCAGCATCTCCATGCCCACCGGTGTGGCGATGGTATCGAACGGCTGACCGGAGAACATCATCACCAGGTTGTTGCGGATAACCGGCATGTGCACCTTCAGCGCTTCGAGATCAGCGTGATCGCGGGCCAGCAGCGTAATGCTGACCTGCATGTAGCGCTGACGACCATTGACGTTGTAGTTAACGACAAAGGGTGGCGTGAGAGGTTCGAAAATCGCTTCCTTCTTGACGTTGGCAGCCTCGGCGGCAACGGCAGGATCGGGCTTGCTCTCAGACTTGTGCATGATGAACCAGGTGGCACCGACCGACAGACCGATGGCCAGCAGCAAACCCACCACAACCAGAATGATGATCTTGAGCTTGCCTTTCTTTGCGGGGTCTTTAACTGCGTCGTCGCTCTTCGCCATGCCAATAATCCGTCACTATCCAAGGGGTTCAGTGTTGCGTGACAGAGCAGGAGCAAGGGTTGTGCCACAACTGCAGCTGCAAGCTATAAGCTTCAAGCGACAAGTAAAAGCAGAAGCGGCGAGGCTGAAGAAATTGACATTCCCCAGACACCCGCCGCTTTTGATTTTGCCTTTACTTGCCGCTTACAGCTTGCAGCTTAAAGCTGCTCTTAAGCGTAATAATCGACCGCGCTGGAACCCACCACCGTCAACGGCGCATTCGCGGCTGCAGTCGCCGCATCGACCGGCGCGCCGTCAGCGATCAGGTCGCTGCCGCCATTTGTCCTGCCGGTGCCATTGCCGCGCTGATTGTCACCGCCCGATTGCTGTTGCGCCTGCTGCTGCATGTTGCGCGACTGATCGGACACATTGACGTCAACCTGACCCATGCCCTGCTGAACGAACGAATCACGCAGGCGCGACATCTGGCTTTCCAGCGCTTCGCGCACGCCGACATGGGCGCTCATGAACGTCACCTGAGTCTGCTGATCCGCCGCCATATTGACACGGATGTCCAGCCGTCCCAGCTCAGCCGGTTCGAGCTGGATATCAGCCTGCTTGAGGTTCTGGCTGGACAGGTACATCACGCGGTTGACGACGCCTTCAGTCCAGCCGCCCTGGTTCATCGCCAGCGGCTGATTGAGCAAAGGCGTGGCCGGTGCTGCACCGGTCTTCGCCTGCGCGGCTTGCGACAAGGCAGCCAGACGCTCAGCGAAATTGTCCACCCACGTATCGGCGCTCGCGCCCTTCACGTCTTTCAGTCCGTCAGCCAGCAAACCACTGAACGCCTTGTCGCCACCGCCTTCAGTGGTGCTGTCGTCCACCGGTTTTTCGCCGAGGGCTGCCAGGTTATTGGCGAGCAGCTGCGAAGGATCGACATTGGGGTCTTGCTTGCCGGAGGTTTTGCCGGCATCCGCCGTCGCGCCTGTGGTTTTCGCCGCCTGCTGGGCTTTGTTTTCCAGCGCGACCTGAACGGCGGTAAGGCCTTCGAGCGGATCGGCCGAGGGGTCGAACTTCTCGTCGGTCGCGTCAGTGGATGCCTGCACCACCGGCGCCGCAATTACCGGCGCGGCGTTGGCCAGCAGCGCCGGATCGACCACCGGTTGCTGCTCGGGCTGCTGCGCGACAGGCAGCTCGGGCTGAACAGGCGGCGTGATGACCAGACTCGGATCGAGCGTCGGGTCTGGCACGGCGGCGGCCAGTGTGGAAGCAGCAGCGCCGTCGGCCGTGCTCGAGGTGTCATCCTCGTCGCTGTCGTCGCGGGTGTCTTTGTCGCTTCCGTTGTCGTTCTTGCCAGTGACTGCTTTGGCAGGCAAGCCTTTGCCGTTATCGGCAACGGTCTTGTCGGGGGCGGCAGACGAATTGCTGGCGGCGTGCTTGTTGTCCGCTGCCGAACTCTTGGCGCTGGACGGCTTGGACGGGCTGTCATCGACGCTGTTCGCCTTGGGCGCAGCCTGCTTGGCAAACACGTCAGAGAAGCTGGAAGTGTTGTCCTTGACGGGGTCCGGCGCCTTCGCCGTGGTGGTGGCACTGGCTTTCTGGGCTTTGGCAGCCGTCAGAGCAGTCAGTAATGGATTGTTGGCGAGGGCCATGTTGATCTCCGCAAGAGCACGATTGCACAGAGACAAAGCAAATGGCGGGCCAGTTTTTGAAAATCGGGAAAAGCCGGCTCAGTGGCCGGAAAGGCAAGCGTGTAACTCTTGATCGAAAAACGCCCGCACGATGCGAAATTCTGCCTCGATGGCTGCCACCATCCGCTGGACGTCGTCGTCGCTGACCGGAGCGGAACCGCGACCGGCGTCTTCCAGCTCACGGCACAGTTCACAGAGTCGCGTTGCGCCCATGTTGCCGCTGCTGCCCTTGAAGCTGTGCGCCATCATGCCCAGTTGTCGAAGCGCGTCCAGCGACATCGGCCTGAAACCTGGCGCGAGCACCAGACGGTTCAATTCCCTGACGCGGTCGTCGGAATCCTTGATGAACACTTCCAGCAGCCTGGGGTACTCGCCGTCCATCACCTCGCGCAGGGTGCTCAGCGCGGTCACATCCACATGTTCAGTCAACTTGTTCACTCCTTGATCAAGAATCGCGGATTATGCCAGACCCTCCCAGGCAAATTCCACGCTGGCCGTACGGCCTCCGTCGGTCCATTGACAGCGATCACTGAGCTGCTTGACCAGAGACAATCCGCGGCCTGACAGCTGGTTCACCGCAGGCGGCAGTGACAACACGTGGCAGGCATCGAAACCGGCGCCACTGTCCTGCACGCTGATGGTCAGGCGCCCGCCGCTGCCCGCCGGAGTCACCTGAAAATCGATGCGAATGAAACCATCCTGCAGTGCATCCAGCCGCTCTGCCCGCAGGGTGTAATAGAGGCCGAACCCTTCGGCGTCGCGCTTGAGCGCCGAGTTCAGCCCCAGCACGCCATGTTCCAGCGCATTGCTGTACAGCTCGGAAAGCACGATATACAGCTCGCTGCTTTGCAAGCGCAGGCCATGAACCTCTTGCAGCAGTTGCAGCAGATACGGCAACGGGTTGAAGCGCTTGAGCGTCGAGGCACGAAACTCGAAGCTGGCGCCCCAGTCCAGCGGGCTGGAGTCGCCGCTGTCGGTGTAGATGACCGACGGCGGGCCGAGCAGATCCGGCTCGGTGTAGGCGACTTCGACCATGCTGACGTCGTCGCGGGCCTGTCCGCGAAAACGCGCCAGCGCCCATTGCACCTCCTCGATGAGCAACGCCGGATTGCGGTTGGTCACCAGCACGTTCTGCAGACGCCGGGCGCCGAAAAGCTCGCCGCTCTCATCGGTGCTGTCGACCACGCCATCGGAGAGCAGAAACACCCGGTCGCCGGCACCAAAGGGATAAACCTGGGTGTTGTCGTCGAAACTGCCCGCGCTCAGCACGCCCAGCGGCACGTGAGTCGACACCAGAGGCGTGTGCGGCCGGCCGTCGCCGTGCAGCAGATAAGCGTCCGGCAGCCCGCCATTCCAGACCTCCACCAACTGCTGTTTGAAGTTCACGCAGATCAGCGCGGCGCAACAGAACATGTCCACCGGCAGAATGCGCTTGAGCTTGGCATTCATCTCACGCAGCGTTTCCGGCAGGCCGTAGCCTTTGGCGGTCATGCCGTAGAACACTTCGGCCAGCGGCATGGCGCCCACCGCGGCCGGCAGACCGTGTCCGGTGAAGTCGCCCAACAGCAGGTGCATGTTGCCCGACGGCGCCCAGGCGGCGAGCAACAGGTCACCGTTGAACAACGCATAAGGCGATTGCAGGTAACGGATATTTGGCGCGCTCAGGCAACCCGAGTGCGCGACCTGGTCGAACACGGCCTTTGCAACGCGTTGCTCGTTGAGCAGGTATTTGTGGTGGCGCGTGATCATGTCGCGCTGCTGCAGGACGGTCTCCTGCAGCAGGCGCAGGCGGTTCATCGCGTTGATCTTCGCCGCCAGCACGATCTGGTTGTATGGCTTGGCGACGAAGTCGTCGCCGCCGGCGTCGAGGCAACGGGCGAGGTCCTCGCCTTCGGTCAGCGAGGTCAGGAAGATGATCGGCACCAGCGACTCGCCGGCCAGCTCCTTGATCCGCCGCGCAGCTTCGAAGCCGTCCATCACCGGCATCATGGCGTCCATCAGCACCAACTGCGGACGCCTGCGTTCGAACAGGCCGACGGCTTCGGCGCCATCACTGGCCGCGAGCACGTCATGGCCCTGCCGACTGACGATCGCCGACAGCAGCATACGGTCACTGGCGTTGTCGTCGGCGATCAGAACCGTCAGGCGCTCAGCCGCAGACACCGCCATCAGCCGATGTTGAAAAGTTTGGAGAAGTTGGAAATCGCGAGGATTTTGACGACGTCGGGGTTGCAGTTAGCCAGCCGTACATCCGCCCGTTCGCCGCCAGCGTGGTCACGCAGCAGCAGGAGCATGCCCAGCGCCGAACTGTCGAGGTAATTGGTTTCCTTCAGGTCGACCACGTACCGCTTCGCCTTGGTCTCTTTCTCATAGGCTCCGCGAAAATCCTGATGCGTCGAAAAATCGAAGCGTCCCTTGATCTTGATGGTCAGCTGCTGCTCGTCGGGGGAACGATCGGAGGTTACTGACATAGGCAAATCCCTTGTATGAAACAGCGTCGGACGCTTGAAGTTTTAGCACTGCTTGAGAGGCGCGGCAAATGGTTGGTGATGTGCGCTGATGAAACCTTGAGCGGCATGAGCGGTGCGGGCGCGTTCGGTCGATCGGTCAATCAGAACGCATCGTGCCTGGGCAGGCGCTGGGACAGCTCGTCCAACAGTTTCTGCTCGCGCTTGTCTTCCAGCGCGCGGGCTTCGTCGATGTAGCGTTGCACCAGCTTGCGCAGTCCCTCGACCCGGGCGTAGGCCTTTTGCCACTCGCCGCGCGCCTTGTTCAGGTTGTTCTGATGCCAGTTCAGGCTCTGCCGCTGCTGCGCAACCGCCGTTTCCAGCTGATTGAGAAAGCGCTGGTAGTTCATCAGCCACTGGCCCGACACGCCGTGGGCGCCTTTGTCGATCCATTGTTGCTGATAATCCGAGCGGAATTTTTCCAGTTCGCCCAGTTTGGTTTCGGCAATTCGCACCTGACCCTGGAAATGCCCCAGACGCTGCACGGCGGTCTTTTCGGCCTTTTCGGCCATTTCCACCACCGGCGCCAGACGGGATGCGCGGCTCTGCGCCATGGGCTATCAGCTCCCGCCCTGGGGATTGAAGATCTTCGCCAGCTGCTCTTCGCTGCTCTGCATGCTTTCGTTGTCGTGCAGGCCCTGGCGCAGGTACTTCACCAGCTGCGGCTGCAAGTTGATGGCAAGGTCGGTCTCGCGATCACCGCCTGCCACATAGGCACCGACGCTGATCAGGTCACGGCTTTGCTGATAGCGCGACCAAAGCTGCTTGAAATATTGCGCCTGAACCATGTGCTGCGGATCGACCACCGATGGCATGACCCGGCTGATCGAGGCTTCGATGTCGATGGCCGGGTAATGCCCCTCCTCCGCCAGTCGCCGTGAGAGCACGATGTGACCGTCGAGCACGCCCCGCGCCGAGTCGGCGATCGGGTCCTGCTGATCGTCGCCTTCGGACAGAACGGTATAAAACGCGGTGATCGAGCCACCGCCTTTCTCGGCATTACCGGCGCGCTCGACCAGTTTGGGCAGCTTGGCGAACACCGAAGGCGGATAACCCTTGGTCGCGGGCGGCTCGCCGATGGCCAGCGCGATCTCCCGCTGCGCCTGGGCGAAACGGGTCAGCGAATCCATCAGCAGCAGGACATTCTTGCCTTTGTCGCGGAAGTATTCGGCTATTCGCGTGCAATACATGGCCGCGCGCAAACGCATCAGCGGCGCATCGTCGGCAGGCGACGCCACCACCACCGAGCGCTTGAGGCCTTCTTCGCCCAGGATGTGCTCGATGAACTCCTTCACCTCGCGGCCCCGTTCGCCGATCAGACCAACGACGATGATGTCGGCCTCGGTAAAGCGGGTCATCATGCCCAGCAGCACACTCTTACCCACGCCGGTACCGGCGAACAGACCCAGACGCTGACCGCGTCCGACCGTCAGCAATCCGTTGATGCAACGAATGCCCACGTCCAGCGGCACGCTGATCGGATCGCGTTTGAGCGGGTTGATGGTCGGGCCGTCCAGCGGCACCCAGTCTTCGGCCTTCATGCCGCCCTTGCCGTCCAGCGGCCGACCCGCGCCGTCGAGGACGCGACCGAGCATGGTCATGCCCATGGGCAGACGGCCGGTGTCCGGCAACGGAACGACTCGCGCGCCAGGGGCGATGCCGGCGACGCTGCCCACCGGCATCAGGAACACTTTGCCGCCGGCAAAGCCCATGACTTCGGCTTCGACTTCCACGGGATGATGGCTGTCATCGTTGATCACCACGCAGCGGCTGCCCATGGCGGCGCGCAGACCTTCGGCTTCAAGCGTCAGGCCCACCATGCGCAACAGCCTGCCTTCGACCACCGGCTGCACAGGCAGACTGATCGCGTCAGCGTACGTGCTCATACGCTTGCCGAAACTGGTGCGCTCAAGACGCATCGCTGGCTTCCGCCCTGTTCAGGCTCTGTTCTTCCGCGCTTTTGATCGCCGCTTCGAGGTCGACACTGACGTCAGGCATTGCCGGGTGCAGCGCCTGCTCGTGCAGTTGGTCGAACATCTTCGCAATCGCCACGCTCAAGCGCGTCTCGATGGACGCATCGATGCGGCTGTGCTCCGTCTCGACCCGGCAACCACCGGGCTGCAGGGTGTCATCTTCGAGGATGCGCCAGTTCTCTTCATGACGCTCGCGCAGGGCTTTGACCTGGGCGAAATCCTGGGAGTTGACGAGAATGCGTACGTTATTGGCGCCCATCGGCAGCAGCCGCAGGGCATCCTGCAGCACCTTGCCGATCTGGCTGGATTCGGTTTTCAGCTCACGCTGGATCACTTCGCGGGCCAGATGCTCGACCAGTTGAACCAGCGACTTCTCGATCTGTGCGTCCTGATCGGCGATGGGCTCGAACAGGTGACTCATCAGGGTTTCCAGACTCTCGAGCTTGGCCGCCAAAGCCGCGTCCGCTTCCTGACGCACCTTGAGCTGGGCGCTGTGAAAGCCGTCTTTCTCGCCAATGGCAAAGCCTTCGTTGTAAGCGTCCTGACGGATGCTTTCCAGCTCTTCCAGGGTCAGTGGCTGGACTTCCTCCAGCGGCACTTCTTCGCTCTCGGCCAGCTCCGGCTCTTCGACCGGCTCAGGCTCGGGTGCTTCCACATGAGGATCGAAGCTGGGCAGCGCCCAGACGTCGAGACTGCTGGCATCCTTGGCGCGGATGAGCTCGCTGGGTGCTGCTTTATCGGAGCTGAACATCGACTGCACCTGTTGTTAAATCATTTCCTCGCCACCTTTGCCGCCGAGAACGATTTCCCCGGCCTCCGCCATACGACGGGCAATGGTGAGGATTTCCTTCTGGGCCGCTTCCACGTCGCTGACGCGAACCGGACCCTTGGCTTCCAGGTCGTCGCGCAGCAGTTCGGCGGCACGCTTGGACATGTTCTTGAAAATCTTTTCCTTGATCGCGTCGTCCGAGCCTTTCAATGCCAGTACCAGCACATCGGAGGAGACTTCGCGCAGCAAGGCCTGAATGCCACGGTCGTCGACGTCGGACAGGTTGTTGAAGACGAACATGAGGTCTTCGATCTGAGTCGACAGGTCTTCGTCCACTTCGCGGATGGAGTCCATGAGCTGGCCTTCGATCGAGCTGTCGAGGAAGTTCATGATATCCGCGGCACGCTTGATACCACCCAATGTGGTACGCGACGTGTTGGCGTTGCCCGAGAACTGCTTCTCGAGGATCTGGTTCAATTCTTTCAGTGCCGCTGGCTGAACGGTGTTCAACGACGAGACGCGCAGGATGATGTCCAGACGCACCTTGTGGTCGAAATGGCTCAGCACTTCACCGGCCTGGTCGGCGTCCAGATACGCGACGACGATGGCCTGGATCTGCGGGTGCTCGTAGCGGATGACGTCCGCGACGGCGCGCGGTTCCATCCACTTCAGGCTGTCCAGACCACTGGTGTTGCCGCCCAGCAGAATGCGGTCGATCAGGCCGTTGGCCTTGTCCTCGCCCAGTGCCTGAGTCAGCATTTTGCGAATGTAGCCGTCCGAGCCGATGCCCACGCCGGTCTGATCGCCGACCACGTCGACGAACTCGCTCATCACCTGTTCCACCTGCTCGCGGTGCACATTGCGCATCTGCGCCATGGCCACACCGACGCGCTGAACCTCTTTAGGGCCCATGTGGCGCAGAACCTGGGCGGCGTCAGTCTCACCCAGGGTGAGCAGCAGGATCGCAGCCTTATCGACGCGGCTCAGTTTGACCGCAGCAGCACGACTATCACTCATCTGTGTTGATCCACTCTTTTACGACCTGAGCCACCCGAGCCGGGTCTTCAGCCACCAGGCTCTTGATTGCGTTGAGCTGCGCGTCATAACCCTCGGTCGGGCTAGGCAGCAGAATGCTTTGCGGACCGCCCAGACTCACGCGGTCGTTTGCCAGTTCGCCATCCAGACCCACCATGCCGCCCAGTTCGACGTCACCGTCGGCCATCTTGCTCTTCGGATTGGTGATGTTGTTCAGCACCGGACGCAGCACACCGAACACCAGCACCAGGATGAAGATCACACCCATGGCCTGCTTAAGAATGTCCCAGAACCAGGGTTGCGAGTAGAACGGAATATCCGGAATCACTTCGCCACGATCGGTCGAGAACGGCACGTTGATCACGCTGACGCTGTCACCGCGGCTGGCATCGAAGCCCACGGCGTCCTGCACCAGACGCGTAAAGCGCGCCAACTGGTCGGCGGTCCACGGCACCATCGTGGTTTCACCGTTGGCCGGGTTGACCTTGACCTGATCGTCGACCACCACCGCTACCGACAGGCGATTGATCTTGCCCTGCTGTTGCTTGGTGTGGCTGATGGAACGGTCCAGCTCGAAGTTCTTGGTCGACTGATTACGCTTGTCCGACGGATAAGGCGCAAGCATCGGCTGACCGGTGGCCGGGTCCATGATCTGCTGACCGTTGGCGTCCAGCAGCGGCTGACCTGGGGCGATCGGACCGGTTGCGCCAGCGGCACCGGCGGCAGCGTTCTGTGGCGCAGTGGCCGGACCAGGCGGCTGGTTGCTCAGAGCACCCGGAACGCCTTGCGGACCGCTGCTGCTGGAGCGTTGTTCGTTGACGGTCTGCTCGCTGCGCAGTGCCGGCTGATCAGGGTTGAAGCTTTCGGCAGTGGATTCGACCGCGCTGAAATCGACGTCAGCCGAGACCTCAGCCTTGTAGCGGTCATTGCCCAGTACCGGTTGCAGGATGTTCTGTACACGCTGGGTCAGCATGGTTTCCATGCGACGGGTGTAATCGAATTGCTTGCCGGCCATGGTCAGTTCGGAATTTTCCGCCTGATCGGACAGCAGGTTGCCTTTCTGGTCGACAACCGTGACCTGAGACTTGGTCAGCTCAGGAACACTGGTCGCCACCAGATTGACGATGGCGGCAACCTGACCTGGCTCGAGCGAGCGACCGGCATACATTTCCACCAGCACCGAGGCGGTGGGTTTGCGGTCGTCACGCACGAACACCGAGCTTTTCGGAATCGCCAGGTGCACGCGAGCGGCCTTGATGTTGTTCAGGCTGGAAATGGTGCGCGCCAGTTCGCCTTCCAGACCACGGCGATAACGCGTGGCCTCCATGAACTGGCTGGTGCCCAGACCCTGATCCTTGTCCAGAATCTCGAAGCCGACGTTGCCGTCGGTCTGCGCGATTCCGGCGCCGGCCAGCTTGATGCGGGCACGGGACAAGTCGTCGGACTTGACCAGCAGCGCGCCGGAGTTGGGCTCGACGGTGTAGGGAATGTCGGCCTGCGCCAGCGTATCCATCACCTGCTTGGTGTCCATGCCCGACAGGCTGCCATACAGCGGCTTGTAGTCCGGCTGTTGCGACCAGAGCACGACGGCAAAACCAATCGCCACGCTGGCGGCCAGACCGACCATGAGGCCGACCTGACGCAGCATGGTCATCTCGGAAAGATTTTGCAGGAACGCCAAACCGAACATCGGCGGTTTGCTTCCTGTCGCACCTGCCTTGGCAGGTACGTTATCGGCGACGGCTTCAGCCATGACTTAAATCGTCCTCAAACCGGCATTTGCATGATGTCTTGGTACGCCTGAACCAGCTTGTTGCGTACCTGGGTCAGCGCCTGAAACGAAACGCTGGCTTTCTGCGAGGAGATCATCACGTCGGTGAGATCCACGCCGCTCTTGCCCATCTCGAAAGCAGTCGCCAACTGGTTGGACGCCTGCTGGGTGTCG
The DNA here is from genome assembly GCF_030209235.1 of Pseudomonas sp. efr-133-TYG-103a. Classification (NCBI taxonomy): domain Bacteria; kingdom Pseudomonadati; phylum Pseudomonadota; class Gammaproteobacteria; order Pseudomonadales; family Pseudomonadaceae; genus Pseudomonas; species Pseudomonas sp. efr-133-TYG-103a. The sequence goes on along the minus strand of NZ_JARVSK010000026.1, from coordinate 51,211 downwards.
TTGACCTTGTTCACGGCCATGCCGAGCATGTCGGAAAAGCTGCTTGCACCCACTTGTTCCGGAGCCGTGAGGGCTTTGGGTCTGGCCATGGCGTCCATCTGCATGGAGCGCATGTCCAACATCAAGCGATTAAATTCAACACCTTGGTTCATGGACGTCTCTCTCAAAAGGGCCGCAAATTTTTGACACGGATTCAGCGGTTACCCATGTAGTAGCAACAACGGTGCCAGACCAATAGCGGCACATTGCCACCTTTCAATGAAACTATTTGGGTGTTATCAGACCGAGCATTTGAAACGGCAGGCGCGCACTCGCCCACGATTGCGCTGTGCCAGCCAGCAAGAGGTGGCTGACACGCAGCAATCGGAGGGAAGCGCGCTCCTACAGGGGGTTATTTCATTTAGCTGGCGAACAGATAGCCTTCGACATCCATCCCTGCATCGCGCATCTGCGCCAGCTTGTAGCGCAGGGTGCGCGGGCTGATGCCCAGGCGTTCGGCGGCTTCCTTGCGGCGGCCGCGCTCGGCGCGCAGGGTGTCGATGATCATCTGAAACTCGCGGCGACGCAGATCCTCACCCAGTGCACCCGCCTGCTCAGCGCCGCCCGCCTCTGGCGACGAATCCATGACGCTGGACGTTGTCGGCACGGCGGGCAAAACCTGAAGGACGGGGGCAGCGGTCGGGATCGACGCAAAGGTGATCGGCCCGGCCAGACAGAAGTCCTGCGCCTGGATCACCCCACCCTGCTGCAGGATGAGCGCGCGCTGCACGGCGTTGTCCAGTTCGCGAACATTGCCCGGCCAGCTGTATCCGACCAGACACTTTTGCGCATCGGCCGACAAACGAACCGGCGCATGTTTCATTTTATTGACGTGTTTGGCGAGTAATCGCTCAGCCAGCGGCAGAATATCGGCGGGTCGCTGACGCAACGCCTGCCACGCCAGCGGGAACACCGACAACCGGTAGAACAAGTCTTCACGGAAGCGCCCCGCCGCCACCTCGCCCGCCAGATCACGGTTGGTGGTCGCCAGCACGCGGATGTCCAGCTCGATCGGCTTGCGCGCACCGACGCGCTCCACTTCCCGCTCCTGCAGCACGCGCAGCAACTTGGCTTGCAGCCCCATCGGCATCTCGGAAATTTCGTCGAGCAGAATCGTGCCGCCGTCAGCCTGCTCGAACTTGCCCGCCTGCGCGGCAATGGCGCCGGTGAACGAGCCTTTTTCATGGCCGAACAATGTCGCTTCGAGCATATTGTCCGGGATCGCCGCGCAGTTGATGGCAATGAATGGTTTGCCGGCACGCGGCGATTGCTGATGAATGAATCGCGCCAGAACTTCCTTGCCCGTCCCCGACTCGCCGGAGATCAGCACGGTGGAATCGCTCTTCGCCACGCGGCTGGCCAGATTGAGCAACTGCACGCTGGCAGGTTCAACGGCAATCGGACCTTCACCGTCGGCCGGCCCGAGTCGACCCAGTGCGTGACGCGCCACCAGCGCCAGCAGCGCCTTGGGCTCGAACGGCTTGACCAGATAATCGGCGGCGCCCTGACGCATGGCTTCCACCGCACGATCGACCGCGCCGTGGGCCGTCATCAACAGCACCGGCAATTGCGGGTAGCGGCTGCGCAATTGCGCCAGCAACTGATGACCGTCCATGCCAGGCATGTTGACGTCGCTGACCACCAGACTGAATGACGCCTCGCCTGCGGCCAGCAGCGCTTCTTCGGCCGAGCCGACAGCGTGGTAATCGTGACCGGCCAGCTCGAGCGTTTCGCCCAGGGCTTCGCGCAGGGAATGATCGTCCTCGACCAGCAATACCTTGATCGTCATGAATAATTACCCGTCGCGCCGGTGCCCGGAACCAGCGGCAAGGAAACGATGGCACAGGTACCGCGCCCCGGACGCGAACGGAATTGCACCTGTCCCTGGTGAGCGCGAGCAACCGCCGTGACCACTGCCAGTCCCAGACCGGTCCCCGTGGTTTTGGTGGTGAAGAAAGGCTCGCCGATACGTGCCAGCGCCGCAGGCTCGATGCCGCTGCCGCTGTCACTGATGCACACCCGCAGCATGTTGCCGCGGTTGTACGCATGAATCTTGACGCGCGCCTGACCGGCACTCGCCTGCACCGCATTTTCGATAAGGTTGAGCAGCGCGCCGACCAGCGTGTCGCGATTGCAGAGCAGTTCGCCGTGGGGACTGTTGCACTGCCAGCGCACGGCGACATCGCGCACATGCGTCTGTGCCGCCGATTCCAGCGCAGACACCAGCGCCGACGGACTGACACGGTCGGTCAGCGGCAGCTCGCCGCGGGCGAACACCAGCATGTCGCGCACTTGATGCTCAAGCTCATGCAGCCGCTCTTTGAGCCGGCCGGCGAAACGTTGTTGGGTCTCGACATTCAGCGCCTGCTCGGTCAGGTGGCTGGCGTAGATCATGGCCGCCGACAACGGCGTGCGGATCTGATGGGCAAGCGAGGCGACCATGCGCCCCAGCGACGACAACCGTTCATGACGCGCCAGCTGGCTTTGCAAATGACGGGTTTCAGTCAGGTCGTTGAGCAGCACCAGTTGCCCGGGCTCGGCGTCCAGCGAACGCGTTGCGATCGACAGCCGACGACCGTCCTTGAGGGAAATTTCGTGACCGTCGTCTTCGCGCGGAGCGAAGCAGCGAGCGATGACATGACGCCAGAGCATGCCCACCAAAGGCTCTCCGAGCAGGTCGCATGCTGCCGGATTGGCTTCACGGACCCTGCCGGTGCCGTCGATGACGATGACCCCGCCCGGCAGCAGATCCAGCAGGTTCTGCAGACGGTTGGCCAGACGCTCCTTCTCCGCCAGCTCTTGCATGCGCTGAGCACTGACCACCGCCAGCTCACCCTTGAGCTCGGTGACGCGCGCTTCCAGCAAGCTGTACGAGTCAGTCAGTTGCGTCGACATCTGATTGAACAAAGCGAAAGCATGTTCGAGCCCTTGTCGACTTTCCACTTCCAGGGACGGCTGCACTTGCGAACCCGCCGGTAATACAGGTTCGGAAGACATCTGAGCGGCCTGAGGCATAGTTGATCTCTCGTGTGGCGAACCGTCAGTAAACGGTGTGATGCAAGAGACTTAGCAATCCTCATGCCGAAAAAAAACCGCTGAAAAATCAGCGGTTTGTTTTTGGCGCGTCAAACGAGTGTCAGTCGTCGCCCTGATCATCGCCTTCACGGCGACTCATTCCGTACTTGCGCATCTTCTCCACCAGCGTGGTACGGCGGATGCGCAGACGCTCGGCGGCGCGTGCCACAATGCCGTTGGCATCGTCCAGCGCCTGCTGAATCAGGCCCTGTTCCAGGCCACCGAGGTAATCTTTCAGGTCAAGACCTTCCGGCGGCAACATGGCGCTGTTGGCGAAGTTGGGCGTGTGACCGTTGATGGCCACGCGCTCTTCGAGATCACTGCGCAGACTGTCGACCAACTGCTCGTCTTCGTCGTCGACGTAGCGGAATTTCTTCGGCAGCTCGGCCACGCCGATCACGCCATACGGATGCATGATCGCCATGCGCTCGACCAGGTTCGCCAGCTCCCGCACGTTGCCCGGCCAGCCGTGACGGCACAGCGACATGATTGCGGCGGAATTGAAGCGAATCGAACCGCGCTTTTCGTGCTCCATGCGCGAGATCAGTTCATTCATCAGCAGCGGAATGTCTTCCACCCGCTCGCGCAGCGGCGCCATTTCGATTGGGAATACGTTCAGACGGTAGTAAAGGTCTTCGCGGAAACCACCGGTCTCGATCATGTCTTCGAGGTTTTTGTGGGTGGCTGCAATGATGCGCACATCGACGCTCTGCGTCTTGTTGCTGCCCACGCGCTCGAAGGTGCGTTCCTGCAAGACGCGCAGCAGTTTGACCTGCATCGGCAGCGGCATGTCACCGATTTCATCGAGGAACAGCGTACCGCCGTTGGCGAGTTCGAAACGTCCCGCTCGGCTGGTGATGGCACCGGTGAATGCGCCCTTCTCGTGACCGAACAGTTCGCTCTCGAGCAACTCGGCGGGAATGGCGCCGCAGTTGACCGGCACGAAAGGCGCGTCGCGACGCTTGGAGTGATAGTGCAGGTTACGCGCGACCACTTCCTTGCCGGTGCCCGATTCGCCGAGGATCAACACACTGGCGTCGGTGTCGGCCACTTGCTGCATCATCTGGCGGACATGCTGGATGGCGCGGCTGGTGCCGACCAGACTGCGGAAAAGATTGGGTTCGCGCTGACGGCCGCGCTCGCGGGCCTGGTCGTACATCTCGCGATAGACCTGGGCGCGGTGCAGGGAATCCAGCAGCTTGCTGTAGCTGGGCGGCATCTCGACGGTGGACAACACCCGTCGGCGCAGGTCTTCGGCGAGCTCGGCAGAAGAATTTTCGCCCATCAGCAGAACCGGAAGGAACTCATCCCATGCGGCAATGGTCTTAAGCAGCCCTTGGAGACTGCCTGGCGTATTGACGGTGCCGACCAGCACACAGAGGACTTCCCGAGTGGATGCCAGAGAGCCCACCACTTGCTGCCAGTCAGTGCTGGAGCAGGAGAGGTTCTCATCGCCGAGAAAATTCAGAATCACCGCCATGTCACGGCGGCGCTGGCTATCGTCATCGATCAGCAGAATTTTGATTTCACGCCACATGCAATAGCAACTTCCCTAGTCAACTCGATGCCCATTCAGGGGCAAGCTTGGCTTATGTATGGTCCGCAGAGACGCCACAGAAACCAGAAATTAGTGAACATCACTAGTTAAGTCAAAAAACCGTACACAGTCAATTTTATGGCGCACAAATTTTTTAGATCAACCAAGCGTCAACCAAACAGATGGTAAACCTTTGCAGCGCTTTTCGCTCGCTGGATCTGTGACATTTCATCGACAATTGCCTGACGTTCGCCCACGGCGATATCAATCATCTGCCGATACACCCCTAGCAGCTCCTCCAGATTGCTGCGCAACTGCGGCTCATCGTCGCTCCCCTGACTGATCACCTCATCGACACAGGCACGGCAGGCCATATCGAGTTGGCCGATCGCCTCCCAATCGCGCTGAGCGAGAGCATCGACCAAGGCCTCACGGGTTTCTTCGATTCGCTTGAGTGCAGCACTCATGGTGATCTCCTTACAGCGCGGGTTGCTGTTCGCCGATCGCATCCCAACCTTCTTTGACGGTCGTCAGCAATTCGCTGACCTCGTCGAGGATGCGTGGATCGGACTTGATATTGGCCTGGGCCAGACGCTTCATCATGTACACGTACAGATTGTCGACGTGAGCCAGTTCTTCTGCCTGCTTTTCCATGTCCAGCCCTTCGCGCAGGCCACCGATGATCTCGATCGCCTTGCCGATGAGGACGCCCTTGGCCGGCACATCCTTGCGACCGATGGCGCCTTTGGCCTGGGCAATGCGATCCAGGCCGGCTTCCATCAGCATTTGTACCAGCCGATGCGGGGTCGCCACGGCGGTCTGGGCTTGTGAGTTGACCTTCTGATACTGCCGAAGGGCTGCCATACGGTTCATGTTCTTACCTCGCACAACTCGAAGTTTTCTATATTCAGGGTATCGACACGGCCCGAAAAAACTTTAAGGCCAGATGCCAAAAACCCGGCACTAGGGCCGGGTCTCTGCGCGATCGTCAACGATCAGCTCTTGGACGCATTGAGCGAGTCGAAGAACGAGGTGATGCTGGTCGCCGAGGCCTTGAGTTGCCCCACCAGCAAGTCCATTGCGTTGTACTTGGCGGTCAAGGTCGCGGTCAGCGTCGTGACGCGCAGGTCCAGGGCAGTCTGCTGCTTCTGAAGATCATTCTGCTGCTGGTTCAGGCTGGTGGTGCGCGTCGCGAGGATGCCGCCGGTCTGCGTGTAAGGCGTGATCGCCGCATTCATTCGCGCGACCAATCCGTTGCTGCCGTCGCCCGTGCCGCTGAACAGCTGCTGCACGTCACCCGCCAGGCCTTTGGCCATGGCCGCGTCGAATTTGGTGCTGTCCAGAGAAAGCGTGCCATCGGCCTGAGCGGTGGTGATACCCAACTGGGACAAGACCGAAAGGTCTCCGCTGGCGCCGGTGGTGACCAGTTCATTGCGCAGCGCCGACAGGATCGAACGCGGCATCGAGTCACCGGTCAGGGCCGCCGGCGTGACGGTTGCACCGGTGTCCGGATCCGGCGTGTCGCTGATCGTGGCCTTGGTCACCGTACTGATGGCCTTGACCACCGAGTTGTAGGAATCGATGAACGCCTGCAGCGACGTCTTCAGACCGTCGGTGTTGGTCGCGACGGTGACCGTGACCGGAGCCCCCACACTGCCCGGCAGCAATGTCATCGAAACACCGCCGAGGTTTTTGTCGATGGTGTTGCTCTTGCTGGTGAAATTGAAGCCGTCGATGGTGACGTCCGCATTCACAGGCTTACTGCCGATGTAACCGGCAGAACTGGCGGAAGTCGTGTCCACCGCGACCCCACGATCAATCTGAAAACCGGTGATGTCACTGGTCGTGGTGATGTCAGAGTCGAGACCGGTCGTCGTGGAACCAAACACCAGACGCGAGCCATTGGCGTCAGTGATGATGTTGGCGCTGATGTTGGTGGTCTTGGTGTCGGCGTTGATCTGCTTGGCGATCGAAGCCAGGGTTGCACCATCGGCGATGGTGTAGGTCTTGCCAATGCCATTTTGACTGACGGTAAGGGAACCACCAGTCGGAATAGCACTGGTCGTGGCGCTGCCGGCGAATGCGGCGGTGGCGACACTGGAACTGGTTGCCAGCTTGTTCACGGTCACCGTGTGGGTGCCTGGAACAGCGCTGTTGTCGGAGGTCACGCTGACTTTGGTGGCATCCGAAGAAGTCGCGGCATAGCCTGCGAATTGAAGCTTGCTGGTAGTGCCTGAAGGCGGCTTGAGCAGTGTCTGAAACGCCGACAACGCCGATTGCAGCGTGCCGATGCCCGAGAGCTTGGTGGTGACCAGTTTGGTCTGGGTGGTGATCTGCGTCTGCTTCGCCAATTTGTCGGAGTTGACCAGGGCACTGACGATATCGCCAATAGCCAGGCCGGACCCGAGGCCGGTTGAAGGGGTAATTGGACTAGCCATGTAAGTCTCCTTTCAGTTTGAGTCGGTCTTTTGACTGTTCACAGCTCAAAATAACCGCGTTCACGTTTCATGCCATTTAAACTTTTGCGTCAAACAACAGGCTGTGTGCGTTCTGCAGACTGTCGGCAATCTTCAGGGCCTCGGCGGACGGCAATTGGCGTACGACCTCACCCGTTTCACTGGCAATCACCTTCACGACGACTTTTCCCGACGCCTCATCGATAGAGAATTCAAGATTACGTCGCACCGACTGAACGAATTTTTCGATTTCCTGCACGGCGGTTTTCAACGCCTGCGAGTTATCTCCGGATCCTGAGTCTTTACTCGACGCCGTGTCCGCCTTGCTGGCCGAAGCCGGGGCATTCACGACTTGAGGGACGGCAGCCGGCTTTTCCGCGACTACAGGCACCGGTTGCACAGCAGCGTAAGACAAGTTCAGCTTTGCGCTAATATCCATGTCCACTCACCTCTCAAAGTAAAAAAGCGGGAGAGTACGCAAGCACACTCCCCCGCCAAAACTCATTCCGATATTACTGAAGCAGTTTCAGTACAGCGGAAGGCAGTTGGTTAGCCTGGGCCAGAACAGCGGTGGAAGCTTGTTGCAGAGTTTGCTGTTTGGTCAGGTTAGCGGTCTCGGCTGCGAAGTCGGTGTCCTGAATACGGCCCAGTGCAGCGGTGGCGTTTTCGTTGACGTTCTGCAGGTTGGAGATGGTGCTGGTCAGACGGTTTTGCGAAGCACCCAGGTCAGCACGAGTGGAGTTGATGGTAGCCAGCGCTTTGTCGATCGCGGTGATAGCGTTGTCGATGTTGGTCGAAGCAGTGGCGCTGGTGCCGGAGATCGAAACCGAACCGCTGGCAACCGACAGGGTCGCTGCGTCGAAGTTCTTGCTCAGGGTCAGGCTGATCTGGTTAGCCGAACCTACGTCCGAACCTACCTGCAGAGTCATGGTGCCAGCCGAACCGTCCAGCAGGTTCTTGCCGTTCAGGTTGGTGGATTTGGCGATACGGGTCAGTTCGTCCGACATCTGAGCGAATTCAGCGTTCAGAGCGGTACGGTCAGCAGAACCGTTGGTGTCGTTTCGCGACTGAACAGCCAGTTCACGCATACGTTGCAGAATGTTGGTGGACTCTTGCAGAGCGCCCTCAGCGGTCTGAGCCATCGAGATACCGTCGTTGGCGTTCTTGATTGCTACAGTCTGACCACGGATTTGCGAAGTTTCGCGGGTAGCGATCTGCAGGCCAGCGGCGTCGTCTTTGGCGCTGTTGATTTTCAGGCCGGAAGACAGACGGGTCATCGAGGTTGCCAGAGCATCGGAGGAGCGGCCCAGGTTCTTCTGAACAGCCAGGGAGGCAACGTTAGTGTTTACGCTTAAAGACATGATGAATTCCTCGTTGGTTGGGTGCTGCGGCTTTCCGGCCCTGGCAACCGCCGGGTGTGGCCTAGAGAACCTTCGTAATGTTTATCGTCGTGGTTGCAAGGAGCTTGAGGCCTTTTTGAAAATTTTTTGCCACCAGAGCGCCACCCCTGCTTTTGACGGGGGTTACACAGCGTTTCGGCCCGACCTGCCCAAGCTTTAATCCAGACGCTAAGCCCTTTATTTCCAACGATTTTTGGCAGGACGCGCCTGTGGGCGCGCCCCTTTCATGCATGACTCCGATTAGCGCTAAGGCCTCACTGCAGCAGCTTGAGCACCGCCGCCGGCAGCTGATTGGCCTGTGCCAGGATGGCGGTCGAGGCTTGTTGGAGGGTTTGTTGTTTGGTCATTTCCGCCGTCTCGGCAGCGAAATCGACATCCAGTATGCGGCCGCGGGAGACCGATACGTTCTGCACGACGTTGCTGATGTTCGCGATGGTGGCGGCCAGACGATTTTGCTTGGCGCCCAGTTCGGCGGTCGCATCGTCGATCTGGGTGATGGCGTGGGTGACAATGTTGATCACGAAATCGATATTGTCGGCCTTGGCCTTGTCGTTAAGCGCGTGCTGTGCCTTGAGGTCCAGATCTACGGCAGCTTTTGCCACTGCCAACGCCTGGCTTTTATCAGCCACCTCCTGATTCGCCTTATCAATGTCAACTTGCAATGAACCGGCCGGCAGTGCTGCCAGTGCGCTCTCGGCCGCTGTCAGATCAGTCTCTTTGGCCGTTACATCGGCAGTGAGCGCAGCATCGGCCGTAAATGATGTGGACGTGTTTCGATGTCCGGTGCCATCAATGGACAACGGAACATATTCACCGGCTTTCACACCCTTGGAACCTGTCGTCTTTCCAGGTACCGCCTGCTCCGCCGCGATGGCGGTCGTGGGTCTCATCAGCGCTTGAGCTGACATGTCCCGGTCGAGGCTGATATTGATTTCCTCACTCGGTCCGGTGTTGGCACCGACATGAAAAGTGAGCGATCCGGCGGAACCATCCAATAGTCTGAGCCCACTGCCAAACTTGGTGTCCTTGGAAATACGCGTCAGTTCTTCAGTCATCTCCTGGAATTCTTTGTTCATCGCACTGCGCGATTTATCATCGTAATTCCCGTTTTTCGCCTGTATCCCCAAATCGCGCATCCGGAAGAGGATATCGGTCATCTGCTTCATCGCGCCCTCGGCAGTCTGGGCGATGGAAATACCGTCGTTGGCGTTCTGCGCCGCCACCGTCAAACCTCGAACCTGCATGGTCAGCCGGTTGGCGACTTGCAAACCCGCGGCATCATCCTTGGCGGTGTTGATTCTGAGCCCGGAAGACAGGCGCGACATGGAAAGGCTAACGGCATCAGAAGAGCGGTTCAGGTTTCGCTGAACAGACAGCGATGCGTTGTTGGTATGTACGGTTAAAGCCATGTTGAATTCCCTCGTTGATAGAAACGGCAGGCTTTCAGCAAAACGGGGAAGTCCATTTCTCCCGGAAAACCTACAACTTCTTTATCGACGATGAAGCACGACCCTTTATAAAAAAATAAAAAAACTTCTTAACTTCCAGATAGCCAGCACTACATATGTAGGGGTCAAAATATCGCACAGCCAAAAGCGTCCAAGGAACAACTGACATCATTTAGCGCAATGAAAATTAACTTTTGCCCATCCCAACAACAAGACACATCAAAAATTTCATCACAACAAAGTAATCGACAGAGAAATATCCTACGATGCGATAGGAAACGTCCATCTTCCCAGGCAGGAGCGAATACGCTTACGTCCAATTGTGGTCGCAATTAACGGCCTTTACCTAAAATGAATAAGGATCATGCAAATGATGATAAAAATTTTGCCGCCCCTAGCCGCAGTAGTTGCGTGTTTGTTCTACGCCACTGCCAACGCAACAAACGTTGAAGTCAACATCCATAACCTGTCTAACGAGGTAATCAGAACATCATCTTCAGACTTTCCTCGCACTCTCGCGCCGGGCCAAAGTCAATCTGTGATGCTAAACTTCCCCGATACTGGCAGCTATATTAACGTCATCTACACATCAGACTCGGGAAAGACTTGCAAATTTGCAGGGCGACACACCAGCCATGGGCAAATAGCGAAAAGAGAGACAAGCGCGGTAGGCTCCGCCAGCTACAATAACTGCGGAGCGATCGTCAACGCCCGGAAGTGGCAAAGACCCTTCGACTATCGTCTCGGTTTCTGGATGACTGACTGACCGTAAAAACCGCACTCGCTTGGCAGAGTTACAAGCGAGTGCCGGGGTTCATAGAGGCCTACGGTCAGCGTATAAGCTGGCCGTAGTGAAAACGGTTTTTAGATATGCCTCATTTAGGGAATTACCCTAGCCGAAAAAAGTCCTCGATGATCCGCCGCTTCGCCGGCTTCTCGACCAGCTCTCGCCCTTCGGCAAATACGATGCATCCCGGGGACACGTCACGGTTGATGACGCTGACGCCTTGGGCGATGACGGCTTCCTTGCCGATGTGGCAGCCGCCAATCACCACTGAGTTGGGGTACAGCAACACGCCTTCTTCCAGAACCGGGGCGATGCCGTGGTTCTTCCCGACGGTGCAGTTCTGATGGACCATCAGGTAGTTGCCGTAAGTCGCTTTGGCAAACACGACCCCCGTGGTATGGCCGATCAGGAAAATCTCCGGCATGTTGATCTCGTAGAAGAGATCCAGCCCATTGAGCATCTTGTTAAGCAAGAACAGCTTGGTCGGCACTTCAGTGTCGCGTGCGTCGCGCCAGATCGTGTTCGACAGGAAATAAAGGTACTGACTGTACTGGGTTGAATGCAGGTAACTGAACTGATCGGGCCTCCACGCTCTGATGGCGTTGATGCACACCTGCAGGCGCTCCAGCGCTTCGTCCAGGTACTGATCAATCACCGCGCGCACCTGCAGATCACGCCCGTCCGGCAGCAGATTGCTGATTTGCCGCGAGGTGTAATCCAGCAGCCCTTCGCGACCCAGCACGGGAATGTCGAGTTGTTTACGCATGCAATGTCCTCATTGGGAGGGCGCGCCAGGCGCGTGCGCCGAAGGGTCCGGACCGACGAGCGTTACCCACTCATATTCCAGCCAGTCCGCGACGCCGATCCAGTCTTGCCGCTCCTGACAGGCAAGTATCGCGCTCAACACCTGCGCCCACGCCTGCTGCGCCGGTAAAGGGCGCTGGACGATCAGGGGCATGGCGGCCTCGATGAGCTCGACCGTCTTGAGCGCCGCCTCGATGTCGCGGCCCAGGCGGAACAGCAAAGCACACTGCTGGGCATCGCTGACGATGCGGGCTTCGGAAATCATGGCGCGGTCCAGTCCGGGTCGAATTCAGTGCCGACGATCAGTGCGCCGTCACGGCTGGTGTTGAAAAAACGAACCTCAGGGTGCTGAACGATATAGCGCTCGAGCTCGATCAGGTAGCTGCGAAAGTTGAGCTGGGTCCTGACCTTCTCGCCGCGCCCGTCGTGCACCCAGTGCCGGGATATCCCGACCTGCGGGCCGAGGTCGCCATCGTCCCAGCCGGTGTGGGTTTTGTCGCCGGGGAAAGCAAAGTCCGCCCCGAACAAAGTGATCCGAGCAGCGCCCATCTTCACCGCCAGATCGATGGCCGGATGGATCACGCTCCCGGCCACGAACAGCTGCGCGCGCGGCACCTGCTGCCGAATCTCCGCGTACAGCGGGCTGCTCGAATATCCGACGTAACGCGGCCCTTGCCAGCCGGCGAGCAGTTCGGCGTCAATTCTCGGCAGGTAAACCAGCGTCATGAGGGCCGATTCATCGGGCGGCAGGTGTCGCGAAGTGATGTTGTGATCGATGCTGACCACCACGTCCGGGACGATGCCTTGCCTGCGCAGCGGGACCAGCGCGGTGTCCACGCAGATCAGCAGCGGCCGCTCCGGCAACTGACTCAGCGCTCGCAGGCGCGGCAAGTGCCGCTGCAGGCTGGGGCCCGTCGCAATGACGAACGCGTCCCGACCGGGTTGCGTGCCGAACAGGCCCGCGACGTCCGGGTCGGACTCCAGCAGTTTCCTGCCCCGCTCCAGCAGTCGCCGGTTTTCCGGATGACGGGGATCGAAAGGCTGATTGTTGAAGCCGACATGCACCTCGCTCACCAGGCGGTCGCGGATGCGCGCATTGGCATCGTCGCTGAGTACCAGCTCGGCAGGCAGTGCGAAGAAAGGCAGCCGGATTTCAGGATGGTCAGCCGCGTAATGCAGGCTGATGCGCGGGTCGTCGAGCCAGTCGTCCTGCTCCAGCGACTGCAGCACCAGCATGAACAAGGCGCCGTTGAGGATGTGGACGTGCACCTGATCGGCGGCTGTGGAGGCCAGCAACACACGCTGCAAATCCCCAAGACCGGTGCCGTAGACATGCAACTGCGGGCTGTCTGCCGGCAGGCTTGCCGCCTGTTGCTGCGCTTCCTTGATGCGGTCGTGTCGGCTGGTGAGCTGGATGCCGCCAACGCTGAGGGTCGGACTGGGCCCCTCGAGCAGTTCGACGGAGAGCGTCAGGCTCTCTTCGGCGAGCAGACGCTGCATGACATGCGGCCAACGCTGCATCAGGACAGCACAGTTGCGCTGGAAAATGTCGCTCATCAAAGACGTCCATTCAATGATCGGGCATGACACGAAACGGCGACCTGCCGGTCAGGTCGCCGCTCGGGATGACTCAGTTCACGGACGATAAAGGATCGCCGATCCCCATGACAACCCGACGCCGAAACCACTGACCGCGATGCGCTTCCAGCTGGAGTTGAGCACGTGCTTTTCGAGCAGCAGCGGAATGCTCGACGACACGGTATTGCCGGTCTCCAGCATGTCCTTGACGAATTTCTCGGGCGCCTTGCCGTCCTCGAAGCGACGCGCGACGGCGTCGACGATGGCGGCGCTGCCCTGGTGGATGCAGAAGGCATCGATGTCGCTCGATTGCAGCCCTGAATCACTGAGCAGCTCGTTCAGATGCGCCGGCACCTTGACCAGCGCGAAGTTGAACACCTGGCGACCGTTCATGAAGAACGCGCCATCGGTGGTCTTGAGGAATTCCGCACCCGAGCCGTCGGTGCCAAACATGGATTTGCCCAGCTGCCACGGCGCGTCTTCGCCCAGCCAGGTCGCCGTGGCGGCGTCGCCAAAGAGCATGGTGGTGTTGCGGTCTTCAGGGTCGACGATCTTCGAATAGGGGTCGGCAGTGATCAGCAGGCCGTTTTTCAGACCGGCGGCTTCCATGAAGCCCTTGATCGCATAGATACCGTAGACGTAACCGGAGCAGCCCAGCGAGATATCGAACGCGGCCACGCGGGTGGTCAGACCCAGCTTGTGCTGAACGATGGCGGCGGTGTGCGGCAGCCCTTCCTCGTCGCCGTTCTGAGTGACGACGATCAGCACGTCGATGGCGTCGCGGGACAGGCCGGGGTTGTTGGCGAACAGCTGGTTCGCGGCTTCGACGCACAGATCCGAAGTTTCCTGAGCGTCATCCTTGCGTGGCAGAAAAGCAGAACCGATCTTGCCCAGGATGAACTCTTCATCCTTCCCGAATTTGGCACCCTGCGCGTAATTGTCAACGCCGGCTGCAGGCACGTAACTCGCTATGCTTTTAATGCCAATCATCATGGCTTCCCAATAAAAAACTGCTGAACATCACCCGGCGCCCAGAGGCGGGGCATTGAAAAATCTGGGGCTTGAGGCCTGAAAAAAAGGCAACGGGAAAGCGCCGGCGCGCCCAGAAAGTCTCTGGAATCAGCCTGATGCCTTCACTGCCTGCAAGCACGATACAGTGAAGATGCCCGTTATGACTCATAGGTCACCAAAAGTTTTACAAGCTTTTAGCTGACCGATGAGTGCTGTGCAAGGGCGGATTGGACTTCAGACAGGCAATTGACATGAAGATGTCACGCGATTGTGGCGCAAGCGCATTGCGCTACGGCGCAGGCCCCTTGCGCGTCAGCCGATCGCATCCCAGCTCAATGCCGTGCCACGTATCAACGCGTGCCGGGCCTTGCGACCGAGTACGGCATCGATGTGTTTGGGCGCAAGCCCCAGCCCCGGCCGGATGGCGCGCACATTGTCCTTGCTGAAGGCTTCGCCTTCGGCGATGTCGCGCACTACGTAGAGCGAACGACGGTATTGCAGCGACTTCTGTTCTGCCTGGGTGGCGCCGTACTGCACGTGACCCAGGCCTTGCCAGGCACGTTCGGTTTCAGTGACCAGACTGGCCATTTCCGCAGGTTCCAGCGAGAAACTGGCGTCCACGCCGCCTTCGGCCCGGTCGAGGGTGAAGTGCTTTTCGATGACCGTCGCGCCCATCGCCACCGCGGCCACGGAGACGCCGACGCCCATGGTGTGATCGGACAGCCCGACCTGGCAGCCGAACAGCCCGGCCAGATGCGGGATCGTGCGGATATGGCTGTTGATCGGCGTGGCCGGATACGTGCTGGTGCACTTGAGCAGGACCAGATCCTTGCAGCCCGCTTGCCGCGCGGCGCGCACGCTCTCATCGAGCTCGGCGACGCTGGCCATGCCGGTGGAAATGATCATCGGCTTGCCGGTCGCCGCCACTTTGCGGATCAGCGGGATGTCGGTGTTTTCGAAGCTGGCGATCTTGTAGGCCGGCACATTGAGGCTTTCCAGGAAGTCCACGGCGGTCTCGTCGAACGGCGTGGAAAACGCCAGCAGGCCCAGCTCGCGGGCACGGGCGAAAATCGGTGCGTGCCATTCCCATGGCGTGTGCGCCTGCTCATATAACGCGTACAGCGACGTGCCCGCCCACAGGCTGTTCGGGTCCTTGATGAAGAACTCGCCTTCGGCGATGTCCAGCGTCATCGTGTCGGCGGTGTAGGTCTGCAGCTTCAGCGCGTGGGCGCCCGCCTTGGCCGCCGCTTCGACGATGCGCAGCGCCTGCTCCAGCGACTGGTTATGGTTGCCGCTCATCTCGGCAATGATGAAAGGCGGGGCATCGGGACCGACCGTCCGCGATCCGATCTTGAATTGACTCATCGTCGCTCACTCGTGCAATGACGCTCGACCGGCAGCACGCCGGTCAGAAAAATATGTCGGGCAGTGCGCCGCGCGCCCTGCCCTGTCCGTCAGTTATCGGCAGCTGCGGCCAACGCATCAGCGATGCGTCTGGCCCCGCGACCGTCCACCAGCGCGCGGGAACGGTCGGCGTACGCCTGACGCAGCGCAGGATCATCGCGCAAATTCGCTACGGCCGAGGTCAGCCGCTGCGGCGCCAGGTCCTGGTGAGGGCCCAGATACAGGTGCACGCCTGCATCGGCGAGCAGTTGCGCATTGAGCTGCTGATTATTGGCCACGGAAATGCAAAGGGTCGGCAAACCCAGCGCCGCTCGCTCCCAAGTGGTTCCGCCGCCTGCGCCAATGAACAGATCGGCCTGCTGCATCAGCGAAAAAAAGTCGCTGACCTGGGTGTACAAGCGCCAGCCCGGATGGGCGTCCACCCGAGCACTCATCGTCTGCCAGTGCGGGTTGTGCAGGCCGGCGACGAAATCCACCTGCAAATCGGCAAATCCCTGCAGCGCCAGCATCGTGGCATAGACCTGCCCCGCCGCATCGAAACCACCGAAGTTCACCAACACCCGCTCAACCTTCGGCCTGATCGGGATGGGCTCGCACTGAAACTCATCGCGCATCAAGGCGAAACGCGGGCCGAGAAAGGTCTGGCATCGCGCGTCAATCCATCGGGCGTAAGGCGTGTCCAGCGCCTGAGCGGTGTAGTTTTGGTCCAGCAGTACATCGACCGCGTGCGGTCGGTTGGCCAGATCGTCGATCGCCATCAGCCGTTTGGCGAAGGGCCGTGCGGCATTTTCCCAGCGCGCGTCCAGACCGTAGTGATCGACGATCAGCCAGTCGAATTTCGCCACGTCACCCACTTGTGCCGCGAGAGCGTCGATATCCTCCTGCCAGGGCAGGAAAGACTCGATGGTTGCGCCTTGCGACTCCTGCTCATAGCGTTCAGGCAGCGGATAGGTGATGAACGACTGCTCGGCCAGCCGCTGAAGCAGATGCCCCGGCAGTTGTCGACAGGCGAAGCGCACATCGGCGCCGTCGCGACGCAGCACGTTGGCCAGGGTCACGCAGCGGGCGATATGGCCGCTGCCGATGGTCATCGAGGCATCGGCGCGGATCAGTACACGCATCAGTCCAGTTCTCCGCCAGCCTTGAGGGCTGCATAAAGGTATTCGGCGCGCAACCAGTCCTGCGGCTCATCGATGTCCTGCACCAGATGCCGGGGCAGGACCACTGGCAGGCTCAGGTCCGAGTAAACCGCGTCGCCACGCAACCAGGCCTCGCTGCGCCCCCAGTAGAACTGCGCCGCATCCTGGTAAGCGGCGGGCAGATCCTGCGAGCGCACGTTGCGAAACTCCGGGTACAACGCCTGCAGGCTGCCCTGCTCGTTGATGGTCAACGCGCGCTGCACCGGGAAGCCGAAGCTGGACACCGCAAACGCGAAGGACTTGTCCGGCGCGCCGTGCAACGCGTCCAGCCCCTGGCGCAGAAAACGCGCTTGCAGCAACGGCGCTGTCGCGTAGAGGCAGCAGGTGTAATCGAAGCGCTGCTGCACCGTGCCAATGGCGTGCTGGATGACGGCGACGGTGCCGGTGTGGGCATCGGCAAGTTCGGCCGGGCGCATGAACGGCACGTCGGCACCGTAAGCGCGGGCGACCTCGGCGATGCGCTCGTCGTCAGTGCTGACGATGACCTGATCGAACAGGCCGCTGTTCAACGCCACGCGGATGGACCGCGCGATCATCGGTTCGCCGTTGAAGGGTTTGATGTTCTTGCCGGGAATGCGCTGGCTGCCGCCACGCGCGGGAATGACCGCCAGGGCGCTCCCGACCTTCTTTCCCTGCCAGAGTCGCTCGTGTTCGGTCAGCTCGCGCATGCGCATTCCATTCAGTCAGATTCGACCAACAGTCGCTTGAGCTGGTCGATCACAAAATCGTGTTGTTCGTCAGTCATCGCCGGAAACAGCGGAAGGCTGATGGCCTCGTGGTAATAGGCCTCGGCCTGCGGAAAATCGCCGGGGCGAAATCCAAGGTCGCGATAATACGGCTGCAGATGCACCGGGATGTAGTGAAGGTTGACCCCGACGCCCGCCTCGCGCAAGCCCTCGAACACTTCGCGGTGACTCAGGCGCAGGCGCGCAGTCTGCAGACGCACCACATACAGGTGCCACGCCGACTCGGCGTCGGGCTCGGACGTCGGCAGTTGCAAGGCAAGGCCCGCCAGTCGCGTCTGATAGCGCTCGGCAAGCTGGCGACGTCGGGCGAGAAACCCGTCGAGCTTGTTCAGCTGGGACAGGCCGAGCGCCGCCTGCATGTCGGTGATGCGGTAATTGAAACCCAGCTCGATCTGCTGGTAGTACCAGGGGCCGTGGCTCGGTTGGTCCATGTGCGCCGGATCGCGGGTCATGCCGTGGCTGCGCAGGCGCTGTAAACGCTCGGCCAGCTCGGCGCGATTGGTCAGCACCAGCCCGCCCTCCCCGGTGGTGACGATTTTCACCGGGTGGAAGCTGAACACCGTCATGTCAGCGAACTTACCACAGCCCACCGGCCGTCCTGCGTACCGTGCGCCGACTGCGTGGGAGGCGTCTTCGATGACCACGAAACCGTAACGACGCGACAGCGCCGCGATCCGGCGCATGTCGCAGCTCTGTCCGGAGAACGCCACCGCGACCAGCACTTTGGGCAGCGTTGCATCACGTTCGGCGGCCTCAAGCTTGAGCGCCAGCGCGTCCACGTCGATGTTCCAGGTGAGCGGATCGATGTCGACGAAATCGACATCGGCCCCGCAGTAACGCCCGCAGTTGGCTGATGCAAGAAAGGTGTTGGGGCTGGTCCAGAGTCGGTCGCCCTGCCCCAGCCCCGCTGCCAGACAGGCAATGTGCAGCGCCGCCGTTGCGTTGCACACCGCAACGCCATAGCCCGCTTCACAGCGCTGCGCCATCGCCGCTTCGAAACGTTCGATGGTCGGCCCCTGGGTCAGCCAGTCGGACTTGAGCACCTCGACCACGGCATCGATGTCCGCCTGATCAAGGCTCTGCTTGCCATACGGAATCATGGCTTGACGTCGGCATGCAGCTCGCCGATCTGGCGGACCGAGAGAAACTCGGGGTTGGTGTCCGAGCGATACTCGAAGTCATCACTCACCGCCTGGCCTTTTTCGCCCGTGGCATCGGTGGCGAAATCGGTGTCCACGTTGTTGAAACGGATCGACGGCACGATGGTGTAGTGATCGCCGAACTCCAGCGTCATGCGCGCATCGTCCTGCGGCACCATCAGCTCGTGCAGCTTTTCACCGGGCCGGATGCCGACGATTTTGTGCGGCAGATCGGCGGCCATGGCCTGGGCCAGGTCGACGATGCGCACCGATGGAATCTTCGGTACGAACACTTCGCCGCCGTGCATGCGCTCGAAGCTCTGCATCACGAAATCGACGCCGTGATCCAGGGTGATCCAGAACCGGGTCATGCGCGGATCGGTGATCGGCAACTCGTGAGCGCCGCCCGCGATCAGTTTGTTGAAGAACGGCACGATGGAGCCCCGCGATCCAGCGACGTTGCCGTAGCGCACCACGGCGAAACGCGTCTGCTCTTCGCCGCCGATGTTGTTGGCGGCAACGAACAGTTTGTCGGACAGCAGCTTGGTGGCGCCGTACAGGTTGATCGGGCTGGCCGCCTTGTCGGTGGACAGCGCGATCACTTTCTTCACGCCGTTGGCAATGGCCGCCGCGATGATGTTCTCGGCGCCATTGACGTTGGTGCGAATGAACTCGGTGGGGTTGTACTCCGCCGCCGGCACATGCTTGAGCGCCGCCGCATGCACCACGTAATCGATGCCGCGCATGCCTTGCTGAAGACGCTCGGCATCGCGCACATCACCCAGAAAATAACGCATGCACGGCGCGTTGAATTCCTGTTGCATCTCGTACTGCTTGAGCTCATCGCGGGAGAACACCACCACGCGCCGGGGCTGATAACGCGCCAGCAGCGTGCGGATGAACTGGCGACCGAACGAGCCGGTCGCGCCTGAGATGAACACTGATTTACCGTTGAACATGACTGCGTCCTTCCTGTGTCGCCTTAAGCGAGCAACGGCTCCCAGCTTACGCTGCTGGCATCGCCAAGGCTGAACCCTTTGCCGGTCAGGGACAGGTTCTTGTTGTAGGCCAGGTCCTGAGCGAACGTGCCGGCCCATTTGCCTTTCAGGGCGTCCAGCGCTTCGGGCGCCTCAGGCAGCGTGCCCGGATGAATGATCTGCACTTGCGGCGTCCACACGGTCAGATACCCGGCCTGGCCGAGTTTCAGGCACAGGTCGACATCAGCGTAGGCATCGTTGAACTGCTCTGTATCGAGACCACCGGCAGCATCGAACAGTTCTTTGCGAACCATCAGGCACACGCCGGACACGGCGCTGAAATTCTGCTCGACGACCAGACGCTGCATGTAACCGACCGCGTTTTTGTCCTCGCCGACGAAGGGAGAATGCACGCCGCCGTTCAAGCCCAGGATCAGGCCCGCTTGGGTGATATTGCCGTAGATGTCGATGAGCTTGGCGCCGACCACGCCGACTTCCGGACGCAAGCCTTTATTGAGCAGCGTGCCCAGCCAGTTCGGGTTGACGATCTCGGCATCGGCGGCCAGCAACACCAGGAAGTCGCCCTTGGCCTGCGCCACGACTTCGTTCAGCCGCGCGGAACCGACGCGGTCGTCCGTGCTGCGGACGACGCGCACGCGACTGGAGGTCTTTTCCTGCGCGGCCAGCCATTCAAGGGCCGGCGCCGAGGTGCGCTGATCGACGGAAACCAGCACTTCATACCCGCTGTAACGGGTGCGCTGGAAGATGCTCGTCACGCAACGTTGCAACGACGCGAGGTCGGCAGAGCCGTGCACGATGATCGACACCAGCGGGCGCTCGGCGTGACGGTAATCGACCTGCAGCGTACCCGGCTGACCGGAGGTCACCAGTGCCTTGTACCCGCGGGTACTCAGGTGGCGGATCAGGGTCATGCGCTCATGGGCGTTTTCTTCAAGCTTGGGCGCGTCGCTGATGAGCAACGGCTCGTCCAGGTGCGCCAGGCCCGCCAGGCCACCCTGCTCGATGATCTTGAGCAGCAGGTCGAATTCCAGCGCGTCTTTGTAATCGGCCGAATAACCGCCGGCTTCGACAAACACCTCGCGGCGGATCAGCCAGTGGCGCGACATCAGCGTCGGCACGCTCTGCAGCAGATCCAGGTTGATGCCCGGACGGAATGCATGCACCAGCGAGCCATTTTCCAGACGCTGGATTTCATCGGCGCAGACCGCGCGCACGCCTTCCGCATTGAGCAACTCCAGGCTGGCGCGCAGCAATCCGGCCGGGGTGAACACATCGCCCACCTGGGCCAGCATCAGCCAGTCGCAGTTCATCTGGCGTGCTGCCTGATTGATCTTGTCGACGTAGTTGCCGGTGGTGACCTTGATGAAGTGCAACGTGTTGTTCAGCGTGGTAGAGGTCGGCAGCTCGCCGGTGGTAAACACCACGATACGGAAGGCCTTGCTGTGGCCTTCGACCAGGCTGTCGAGGGTCACTTGCAGCTTGTCCATGTCGCTGTCGAGATCCAGCAGCAACAGGCCGAACTGAGGTCCGCCGGCTTTGGCCGCCAGGTAATCGGCGATCGCCGGAACCTGAGCGGCATCAGGACTGCGCGTTGGCAGCCAGTTGAGGATCTTGCCGGACGCCGTGGCATCCAGACGCGCGCGGCTGTCGTAGTGCGGCGCGGCGGCCAGCTTGTCGGCCCAGGCAGCCATGGCGGGCGCGTGCTCCTCGCCTTGCTGAGTCAACAGCTGCGCCAGCCGGTTGACCACTCGGCGGTTGAACGGATTCAGGTCCATCGCGGCCCACAGGCGGTTCAAGACCGTTTCGGGCACATCGTTTCCGTGGGTCTGCAGCAACGCTTCCTGACGCACCCATACGCCTTCGAGCTCCTCGAGCTGCAAACGACCGGCCGGCATGGCGTGGATCAGGAATTCGTATTCGGTCAGTTGATCGAAGAACGTCTGGTTGTAGAACGGCATCTCGACGTACTGGCGCGGGCCGAAGACGCGCGTCGGGCCGTTTTCGGTGTCCGTCCAGGTCGAGTTGAAGATGTGCTCGGCGGTCAGCCCGACGGCGTTGCGCAGACTGGCGGACAGCGTCTCGAAACTGTTCAGTGCCAGCTGCTTGGTCTGCTGACGATCCAGGCCGGTGATACCGGTAGGCAACCCGGCGAGAAACTCCGCGAACGCGTCGCGCTCGGCCACTGTTGCCGGGTCTTCACGGGTGATCTTGGTGTAGACCTCGGTGTTGTGATCCGAGTAGCCGAGCGTGATTTCACGCACGACATAGGGAATCGGCAGAATGCGCGCCTTGCCGTTCGCCAGCATGTAGTAGGCATGGCCGACTTCCATCCATTCGAACGGAGTCTTCTCAGGCAGCAGCTCGTACCAGTCGCGCATCAGTGCTGTGCGGATCACGGCATAGAACGGCGGGATGTACTCGCTGAGATAACCGAGAATGCGGTCCTGGGCGAGTTCATCGTCGTAATCCTCGCGGACTTTCTTGTCGCGACGCAGGTAATTGACGCTGTTGGCATGGGCCGCATACATCAGGCAATAGCCGTGGCACAGGCTGTAATCGGCGTTGGCTTCAAGGAATGCCACGCTGTCGAACAGGGCTTGATGAACGGTGAAGTCATCGTCGGACGCGAACACCATGTAAGGCGTCCTGACCTGCTTGATGCCGTGGTCGAGCTTGGCCTGGATGCCCCAATACGCAAACTGGGGCAGGTGCTGGTAGTCGAAGCGGGGATAGTCTTCGGCAACCAGTTTTTCGGTCGACGAGTCCAGCACCAGCACGCGGCACGGCAGCGTGCTGTAGTAGCGCAGCGCACGGCGCAGGAAGGCTGGCCGGTTGTGTGTAATCACAACGACTGTCAATAACTCGCCGAAGCGGGCTGCAACATCAAGAGTGTTCTGACCTTTCATTACTTATTCCCTGCAACCGAAACTGCGCAATTGATGTGATGTACCGGGTGGATGTCGGCCATGCTGTCAGGCCTCGTTCAAGACGAACTCAGCGCGGTCCACGGCGTGGTAGACGTAGCGGCCGGAAGTCATCCGTTTGATTTCTTCGAGATAATTGGAATTCATCACGAACAGGTTTGCCCCTTCGGGCAGGCTGTCCATTGCCTCTTGCGGCGAGGACACGCGCAGACCGCTGAGCGGCAGGAAGCGGCCCTGTTTATCCGGGTTGATGTCGATGACGTGGTCCACCGCAACGCCCACGCGCTGGAGGAACAGCGAATAGATCACGCCTTTGGACGATGCGCCCCAGATGGCCGCGCCCTGCTCGGGTGCCGTGCGGATGATCTGAACCGCGCGATCGATGCTGGCGGTGAATCCCGCAGGCAGACTGGCCTGGCTCCAGCCGGCAGGCGGCTCACGCAACGTGGCAAGGTCCGCCACCAGATAAAGGTACTGGCCGCCGAACAGATGACCCGCTTCATGGACAGTGCCGAACAGGCCGCGCAGATCCTCGAGGCGGAAGTAATTCACGTGCTCGTAGAACACGTCGAACCAGGCCTGATGTTCGAGAATCCAGTCGAAACACGGCACTTCGATGTAAATCTGCCCGCCCTGATTGGCCTTGGCGATTTCCTGCAGGAATGCCAGCGGCTGCGGAATGTGCTCCAGCACATGGCGCAGCACCACCGCATCGGCTGACAGGCCGAGGTCAGCGGTGAACGGCTGCTTGACCACGTCGGCATTGCTGCCTTCGTAAGCGGGATCGATGCCGATGATCGGGTAGCCTTTGCCACGCAGAAGCTCCAGGAAATACCCCTTGCCGCAACCCACTTCGATCAGGCTCAACCCGCCGAAATGCCGGGCAATCACCCCTTCGACATCCTCAAGATGCTGCTTGAACAAGGCCGAGTGCGCCTGCTCGTTCTGATAGTTGCTGTCGTACACCAGTTTGTCCGGGTCGAATGCCTGGTTGTGGATCAGCCCTGTGCGCAGATCCTGCACCAGCACCACATCGGCACTGGCCGATGCCCGTGCACTGGCGGCATCGGCAAACGTACGGTTCTGCAAGACCGGCAGATCGGTTGCGCGATACAGCTCATGCGACATGGTGTGCTCCCAGTAACTGTTGCAAACGTTCACAGACGCCCCAGAACGCCAGAGGCTCGTGGGCCGAATAACCATAGACGCCCAGATTCAGCGTCATGGACGACTGACGCGCCTTGAGGCGCTGCTCGACCAGACTGCGCACTGAAACCGGCTGACCGCTGCAGATATTCACCACGCCGTGGAATTCAGGGTGTTGCAGGACCGTGGCCAGGTGACTGGCAGCGGTTTCAATGGGCAAGTAATCGCGCAGTTGCTCGCCGGCGGACATGTCGAAGGCGGTCGCGCCCTGATCGATCGCCCGCTCAAGGCTCGCCAGAAGGCTCCTGGGGTTCTGCCCTTCGCCATAGAGATAAAACAGCCGCGCCCACTGCAGCGTGAACGGGTGTTTTTGCGCCAGAGCTTCGAGGAACAGGCGCAGCGAATGCTTCGCCAAGCCATAGGGATTGGCTGGCAGCGCGACGCTGGTTTCGCTCAGGGGACCGCTTTGCAGGCCGTATTCGAAACAGGTTCCGGTCACCAGAACCTGACCGACGCCCGCCTTGACCACGCGACGAATAAACGCGTAGTCCGCTGGCAGGTTGCGTTCGAAATGGAACAACCCGTCGTAGTTCGGCAAACCCGGCCACGCCAGATGCGCCATGGCGCTGACGCCGTCAGTCAGCGCAGCGATGTCCAGTTCGGCGTCGTGAATATCGGCCTCGACCCACTGCGCCTGCGCAAACCAAGGCAACCCACGCGCCGCATCGAGCGAGCGGGTAACGGCACGCACCGTAAAACCGCGATCGAGTAACGCACTCGCCAGATGCCGGCCCACGAAGCCCGTGGCCCCGGTCAGCAGAAGGGTCTTGCCCGTCACAATACGATCAACTCAGGCACGGCGATCACAAACCGTCCGCCCCACGCCCGCACCGGTGCCAATTGCTCACTGACTTCCTTGAGCAGGTTCCAGGGCAACACCAGTACGTAATCCGGTTTCTCTGCCACCAGTTGCTCCGGCGATACCACCGGAATGCGACTGCCCGGCAGGAACTTGCCCTGCTTGTGCGGGTTGGCATCGGCGACCCAGGCGATGAGGTCGGATTTGACGCCGGCGTAGTTGAGCAGCGTGTTGCCTTTGGCGGCGGCGCCGTAACCGACGACACGCTTGCCATCGGCCTTGGCCTTGAGCAGGAAGTCGAGCAGCTGAAATTTGATGCGCTCGGCGGCAGGCGCCAGCGTGGTGTAAAACGCGCGGGTCTTCACCCCTGCGCCGAGTTCCTTGTCGAGCATCTGCGCCACGGCAGGCGTGCGGGTCTGAACACCGTCCTGGCGCTGCACGAAGACCCGCAGCGAGCCGCCGTGCGTGGGCAACTCGCTGACGTCGAAGACGTGCAGGCCGTTGCGCTCGCACAGTGTGTTGACGGCGGTCAGCGACAGGTACGAGTAATGCTCGTGGTAAAGCGTGTCGAACTGATTGCCGGCCATCAGTGCCAGCAGGTGCGGGAATTCGAAGGTGGCCACGCCGGTCGGCTTGAGCAGGGTCGCGAAACCACCGAGAAAGTCATTGATGTCCGGGACGTGGGCCAGCACGTTGTTGGCGGCCATCAGGTCGGCTGACCAGCCCTCGTCGCGCAATGCCGCTGCGGTGTCGCGGCCGAAAAACACCTCGCGGATCTCCACGCCCTTAGCCCGGGCGGCTTGCGCGGTGCTGTGAGTGGGCTCGACACCGAGGCAGGCAATGCCGCGCGCTTTGACGTACTGCAGCAGGTAACCGTCATTGGCGGCGATTTCCACCACGCGGCTGTTCTGATCCAGGCCGAAGCGCTCGACCATCTGCCCCACGTACCGTTCGGCATGGCTCAGCCACGAGCTGGAATAGGAGCTGAAATACGCATAGTCGGCGTCGAACAGGCTGTCGGCGCTGGTGTAATCATTGGTCTGCACCAGCCAGCACGATTCGCACACATCCACTTTCAACGGCACCCACTGCTCGGCCTGAGTCAGTTGCTCGGCGCGCAGATAGGCGTTGGAGGGCGGAGACGTGCCCAGGTCGATCAGTGGCAATTTCAGTTGAGCGCCACAGCCACGGCAATTCATAAACGCACTCCGGCAAAGGATGGGGTCAGCAACGGATGTGAAGCGTCGCGGACCGACAGATTCTTGACAGGCAACGGCCAGGCGATGTCGAGCCGCGGATCCTGTACCGACAGCCCCGCTTCATGCTCGGGCGCATAGTCGGCGCTGTGCAGGTACAGCAATTCGGCGTCATCGCTGAGCGCCTGGAAACCATGGGCAAAGCCGGCCGGTATCAACAGGCTGCGGCCGTCGCCGGCCACCAGATGCTCGGCGTGCCAATGCAAGAAGGTTGCCGAGTCCGGGTTCAGGTCCACCGCCACGTCCCACACCGAACCGCGCAGACAGGTGATCAGCTTGGCTTCCGGCTGTGCGGCGGTCTGGTAGTGCAGGCCCCGCACGCTGCCGCGTTCGGCGGTGCAGGAATGGTTGATCTGACGAATATGAAACGGTTGGCCAAACGCGCTCAGGCTGCCTTCGCAGAACAATCGGCTGAACTGCCCGCGCGCGTCGGCATGACGACGGTGGCGAAGGCTGAAGAGGCCGGCCAGCGGCAACGCCTGTAACTGCAATTCGCTCACACCGCCTCCGTGTACAAGGCCAGTTGGCCCTGGGTGAAATCCTGCATATCGGCGCCACGTTTCCAGGCCAGATGCCAGTCGACGGTGTGCGTGAGGCACTGCTCCAGCGACCAGCGCGGTTGCCAGTGCAGACGCTGACGCGCGCGGGCGCTGTCCAGACGCAACAGACCGGCCTCGTGCATGTCGCTGGTTTCGACGCGCAGACCCGGCGCCTGAGGCCAGTGTCTGGCCAGCGTCGCCACCACGTCGCCGACGCTGCACATGTCGTTGTCGCCGGGGCCGAAGTTCCAGGCACCGTCGTAATCGGGACCGTGGGTGTAGAGCTTTTCGGCCAGCAGCAGATAACCTGCCAGCGGCTCGAGCGCGTGCTGCCACGGGCGAACCGCCTGCGGGTAGCGCAACGTCACCGGCTCATTGGCCGACCAGGCCCTGAGGACGTCGGGAATCAATCGTTCAGGAGCAAAATCGCCTCCGCCGAGCACGTTGCCCGCACGCGCGGTCGCCAGCGCCAGGCCGTGTTCGGCATAGCGCAGCGCAGGGAAAAACGAAGCCGCGTAAGACTGCGCCAGCAACTCGCAGCAGGCCTTGCTGCTGCTGTACGGATCGTGCCCGCCCAGCGGCTCGTTTTCCCGGTACGGCCACAACCATTCCTGATTGGCGTACACCTTGTCGGTGGTCACGAGCACGCAGGCCCGAACGCCACCCACCTGACGGATCGCCTCGAGCAGGTTCAGCGTGCCCATCACGTTGCTGGAATAGGTACCCAGCGGATCCCGATACCCTTCGCGCACCAGCGGTTGCGCCGCCAGATGCAGAACGATCTCGGGCCGGGTTTCGGCCATCAGCGTCAGCAAGGCGCCCAGATCACGCAAGTCACCGCGCTGATCGTTCAGGCACTGATCGACACGGGCCAGCTCGAACAGGCTTGGGCGGGTGCCCGGGTCCAGCGCGAAGCCGGTCACCTCGGCGCCCATGCGCTTGAGCCACAGCGCCAGCCAGCTGCCCTTGAAGCCGGTATGCCCGGTCAGCAGAACACGCTTGCCCTGCCAGAAACCTGGGTTCACGCCCAGCTTTTCCATGGAGCCTCCCCGCGCTGCCACAGGTCTTCAAGGTGAGTCTTGTCGCGCAGGGTGTCCATCGGGTGCCAGAAGCCCTGGTGTTCAAAGGCCTTGAGCTGCCCTTCGTTGGCGAGCTGCATCAGCGGCTCGGTTTCCCATGGGGTCAGGTCGTGGTCGATGTAAGAGATCACCTTGGGTGAAAGGACGAAGAAACCACCGCTGATCCAGCCGCCATCGCCTCGGGGCTTCTCGGTGAAGCCGTTGACGGTGTCGCCCGAGCAGTTCAGCGCGCCGTAGCGGCCTGGCGGCTGCACGGCGGTGACGGTCGCGAGTTTGCCGTGCTGCCGGTGAAAATCCACCAGCGCACCGATGTTCAGGTCGGACACGCCGTCGCCATAGGTGAAGCAGAAGGCCTCATCGTTTTCGACGTATTTGCGCACGCGCTTGAGACGGCCACCGGTCAGGGTGTCTTCCCCGGTGTCGACCAGCGTCACGCGCCACGGCTCGCTGTAGTTCTCGTGCACGTCCATGCGATTGGCGCGCATGTCGAACGTGACGTCCGAGGTGTGCAGGAAGTAGTTGGCGAAGAAGTCCTTGATGGCGTAACCCTTGTAGCCCAGGCAAATCACGAAGTCATGGATCCCGTGGGCGGAGTACTGCTTCATGATGTGCCAGAGAATTGGCTTTCCGCCGATCTCGATCATGGGTTTAGGCTTCAGATGCGACTCCTCGCTGATCCGCGTACCGAGCCCACCCGCCAGAATAATTGCCTTCACCTTCTTTACCCCTCCTGTCCCATACAGTGCTCAGCCGCGCTAGAGCGCATGGCGGGCTATCCGAACGAACCGCTGAACCGAAACCGCAACTGCCGGGCCACGCCCGCAGTGCATGTTTTATGGCGATATAAGGGGTACTTGCAGGAAACGCGCCAGCTCCACGGCGCGCGTTTTCTGGCGCGACGGCGATGGGTTCAGAGGAATGGAGACTATGAAGGGAAGGCTGCGAACGCAGGGAAAGATAGCCTTGAAAACGGACTCGGCGGCATGCTGCCATCCGCCATTGCGTGCGGATGGCAGTCAGGTCGGGTTCAGTCCGCCAGCCAGCCGTTGACCCAGTGCTGCAGGTTGTCGCCGCGCAGCATGAAGTCACGCTTGACCGCCTCGTGCAGCGCATCGCCCTGGCGATAGCTGGCGTCCGGATCGGACAAGTGTGCGCGAATCGCATCGAGCCATTCGGCCGTGCTGTTGGTGAAGATTTTCGTGCGCGGCAAATAGCCCTGATACGCCGCGGTCTCGGTGCAGATCACCGGGTAACCGCAGGCGCCGTACTCCAGCAGGCGCAAGTTGCTCTTGCAGTCGTTGAAGATGTGCTGTTCCAGCGGCGCGACCGCCAGGTCCAGGTTCAGGCTGGCCAGCTTGGCCGGGTAAGCCGACAGGTCGATGACCGGATGAAACTCGCGCACATAAGGCCGCAACGCCGGCGGGCACATGCCGAAGAACACCCAGTCCACCTCATCGGCAAGCTCGCGGACGACCTCGGCAATGATCTCCAGATCGCCGGTATGACTGGTGCCGCCGCCCCAACCCACGCGCGGTTTCTTGCTGGTCCTGCGCTGGCTGCGCAGCCCGTCCCACAAGGCCGGGGTGAGCATGTTCGGCACCACGCGAATGTCGTGATGCATCGATGACAAGGCGTCGGCCAGCGGCTGCGTCGACACCACCACACGGTCACACAGCGAAATGCCGCGCCGCACCAGGCGCTCCATTTCCTTGCTGTCCGGCATGCCGCGAATGTGCTCGTTCTTCTTCGGCACGTGAATGACGTAATCGTCGAGCTCGAAGATGCGTCGGGCGTTGGAATGGGTTTTCAGCCCGAGGATTTCATCGACACGCAACTGACTGTAACGGCCTTGCAAGACCATGATGTCAGGAGAATGACGCTCCACTTCGATAAGGTTCGGCTGGGTGTAACTGATCACACCGCACGCTCGACCGGCGGCTTCCAGCGCCAGCATCGGCTCGGTCACACGGTAGTGACCGATGGCAGAGGCGTTGATCGGCAGCGCCAGGACTTTGGGGAGTTGGGCGCTGGCAAACGGCGTCCAGCCACTGTTCAGGCCAGGCTCGAGCCCGAAACTGGCCGAGCCCAGACTGCTCAGCGACAGGTTCGGGTTGTAGGCCGGATCCCGCGCCACGATCGGCAGCCAGCGCAGATAGAAACGTTCGTCTTCCTGTTCGCGCTCGGCATGCCAGGCAGCGTCGCGCGCATGCTTGGGCTGCGAACCCTGAGCCAGCAAGGCCAGCGGCGTCCACACGACCAGATAACCGCGCTCACGGATTTTCAGGCACAGATCGACGTGGCTCAGGCTCAGGCCGAACTCCGTCTCGTTCAGTCCCGTAACTTCATCGAACAGCGATTTGCGCACCAGCAGGCAATCGGGCCCGACAGCGCTGAGGTCGTGCACCACCTGCAGGCGCTGCATGTAGCCGCCCGCTTGCAGGGTCTCGCCACAGAACGGCATGCCCGCCGGGCCATGCAGGCCAAGGATCAGACCGGCATGAACCACGTTGCCATCCGGGCCGAACAGCTTCGGGCCAACCACGCCGACTTCCGGGCGCCGGGCCTGATCGAGCAGTTCATCGAGCCAGTCGGCGTTGGTCACGACGGAATACGGATTGAGCATCATCAGATACTCGCCTCGCGCTGCCTGCGAGGTCGCGTTGTAGAGCGCTGCAGTGCTGACCTGTTCGGGTATCTCCAGCACGCGCAGGCGATTGCGATCCAGCTGGCCCATTGCGGCCAGCCAGGCGCGGGTGTCCGGGTTTTCGCTGCCGTTGTCGACGATCAGCACTTCGTAATGACCGTAGGCGGTCTTCTCCAGCAAACTCTCGACGCAGCGCTGCAGCGGCGGCAACTGGTCCTTGATGATGATCATGATCGAGACCAGCGGCTCGACGTCGTGCAGGTAACGAATGCGGTTGATCAGCGCCAGCTTGCTGTCCTGATGAATCTCGCTCGGCACCCCGCAGCGCTGCAGGTGCGCCTGAACGACTTCCAGGTTCTGCTCGACCACCTCAGGCAACGCCAGCCACTTGGACAGCGCAAACTGCGACTCGACCGCGAGCTCGCTCAGGTGCCCGACGACGCCATCGCCACCCTCTTCGACCAGCCGCCAGAGCAGGTCGTGAGGCGCGAGTTCGCCGAAGCGCGCATCCAGGCCGCCGGCCTGCAACAGGCTATCGCGACTGAACGCCAGGCAGCGGCCCACATAGGGATAGCCGCGCAGCAGATCGAGGTTGAAATCGGGCTTGAACACCGGCTCCGCCGACTCGCCGTCGAACAGCGCACCTTCATCGCTGTAGACGCAGCGCAGGCGGTCGTTCATGGCGACGCGCTCCGCGAGCATCAACAATGCCGGTTTGACCAGACGATCACCGGAGCGAAGCAGGTAGAACCACTGCGCGCCGTCCAGTTGTTCGAGAATGCCGTTGAGCTGGGTCCACGGATCCGCCTCCAGCGGCATGCTGAAGATGCGCCCGTCCAGGCGCGCTTCCTGGCAGTCACACGACAACACCAGCGTCAGTTCAGGCTGGTAAAGCTGGTCTTCCAGGCTCTGCAACGTGACGTCGAGACTGGCGCGACTGCCGGTACGATCGATGATCACAGGGACGATTTTCGGACGCGACGGCCAGTACATCAGCAGGTTGGGCAGTTGATTCTGTTGCGCATCAGTCAGCGCGCGGCATGCGAGCCACTGCGCATACAGCTCCGAAAAGCTTTCGCTCGACGTTCCGACGCGCCAGGCCTGGGTGGTCTGCTGCGTGCCCAGTGCGCGAGACAGCGACAGCTCTTTCCAGTCGCGCTCGGCGCCCATGTCGTCGGTCAGCGGCTGATAACGCACCCAGCCTTTGCCCAGCGACGGGTCGCCGCTGCGCGCCTTGATCATCTGGATGAGCCACTGCTGCTCGGTGTCCACCGACGCCTGCATGGCCTGCTGACGGCTGAGGCGCTCGGCGTGCAGACGCTCCACGCCCAGGACGTTGTTGAGCACCAGTACATTGCCGCGACGCATCATGCAGACGTACAGCGCAAGGTCCAGCAGTGCCGCGAAGCAATGCCCCGGCTGGGTCAGCCCCGGCAGGAAATCCTCGACATCGGCACGGCGGAAGAGCGAGCTGCTGAGCCCGCCCAGAAAATTCAGCGGAAACATCTCGACGATGTCCAGCAGGTCCTCGCCCTTGAACAGCGCGCTGGTCGGCGACAGCGGCGAGTTCTCCAGACGCGACGGCAGCTGGATGTCTTCCGCGTCCCAGAACAGCCGCTGCGACAGCACCAGACTCACGTCGGCATGCGCGACCAGTTGCTCGGCCTGCAAGGCCACCGATTGCGGAAAGATCTGATCGTCGTCGCAGAGAAACTTGATGAACTCGCCCTGCGCGTGCGCCAGACATTCGCGCAGGTTGCCGATGAAGCCCAGACGCTGTGGGTTGCGCACATAGCGCATCGAGACCGGGCTGCTTTTGGCGAACGTATCGAAAATCGTACGGATGTCATCGCCGCGCGAGTCGTCGCACACGATCACTTCAAGATTGGCGTAACGCTGGATCAACGCGCCTTCGAGTGCTCGCTGGAAGAAACGTGAATTGAAGGCGGGAATGACGATGCTGACGAGAGGAGCTGAATTCACGGGACTGGACTCACAGGCGGCAAGCGAGGACTGAGAGCCGCCCCTGCTGAACCGCTGAAAAAACGGTTGGCGCACTGCGCTGGCAGTACCGTTGGCCGGTACTGCCACGGGTCAGGCGATTACAGCTTGCTGAACAGGTTCAGCGAAGACAATTGAGTAAAGACCAGCTGCGAGGCCTGCAGCATGGTTTTCTGCAAGGTCAGGCGAGCGATCGCGTCCACAGGATCCGAGGCGGTGATGCTGCTCGACTCGGTGCTGGCGTTGTCGATCTGGCTCTGGTTGGTCACGCCCTGAGACGTAGCCGTCGCAGCCCGCGCACCGCCGTCACCGACCGCGGTCGACACCTGGTTCAATGCGCTTTTCAGGTTGCCGATGGTCGAATCCAGCGTCGCTTGCAGCTTCTGCTTGGCCACCGGATCGCCGTCAACTTTGCCATTGAGCGCGTTGATCACCGAGGTCAGCGTGTTGAGGACGTTCTGCGTCTGCTGGTTCGTCGACTGCACGGTGAACTGATCGCCTGCGGCCACATCAGGCGACGTCGCCGGAGGAACGAGGCTGAAGGTGAACGTCACGCCCGAAGCGGTGGCCTTGTCGCCCGCCAACGTGCCGGTGGACACTGGCGTGCTGGCCGGATCGTAAGGCGCGGCGTACAGCGCGAACGTGCTGGTGCCGGTAAAGCGCAGGACCGCGCCGCCCGAAGGAAACGCCTCGCTGAACGCAGCCGGATCGGTCACCGTCGAACCGGTGATGACCGTTGCAGCCGAGTTGGCCGGCAGGCGCGCCGTGGTGACGCTGGCCGACGATGCCGCCAGCGTGAAGCTGTGACCGGACACTGCGGCGTCGATCGTCGCGGTGCTGGCTTTGTCGGCGTCGGTCAGGTTGACGTTCAGCGTCAGCTCCAGGCCGCGGAAGCCGATGGTCTGGTTCGCCGCGCTGCCCGAGCTGAAACCACCTGCTGCGGTCGCGTCGGCGGTGACGTCCTGAAGATCCTTGTCGAGAATCTTGATCTGCGAGCCGCTCTCGAACGAGATGGTGTAAGGCTGGCCGGCAATGAAGCTGGAGTCGTACGTTGCACTGTTGGTGACGACACCGCTGGACAACGAGACCACCGAATCGGTCTTGGAGGCAGCGGTCGGGGTCAGCGTCGTGCGTGTGGTGTTGATCGCCTGCTCGAACGCGTCCCAGCCAGTGGTGTTGCTGGCCATGGAAATGCCGCCGCCGATGTCCAGGTTATTGCGGGTCTGGTCGCCCTGATAGCTGTAAGTGCCGTCCGGATTGATGGCATACGGCGGCGTCGTGGCCTTGGAGCCGGCGAACAGGTAGTTGCCGTTGGCGTCCTTGCTGTTCATCAGGCCAAGGATCTGCGACTGGAGCGAGGTGAGCTCTTCGGCACTGCTCTGGCGGTCGGCATCGGTAAACGTCGAGTTGCCCGCACCCAGCACCAGTTCCTGCGCGCGCTGGATGGCGTTGGTGATCGAGGTCAGCGCGGTTTCGGTCTGCACGACGCCGGTGTTGATCGTGTCGATGTTGGACTTGTACTGGTTGAGCATCGAGCTCATCTGCTGCAACTGCAACACGCGCGAGGCACCGACCGGGTCATCGCCGGCGGTATTGAGCTTGACCTGACTGGCCACTTCGTCGCCGGTCTTGACCACGTTGGAGTAGGTGCGCGAATAGTTCGAAGCGCTGGTTTCGTAAAACTGAGCAGTAGAGATACGCATCGGTCACGACTCCTTAAAGACTGTTGATCAGCGTGCTGAAAATGGCTTGGGCGGCTTTGATGATCTGCGACGACGCCGTGTAGTACTGCTGGTACTTGACCAGGTTGGCGGCTTCCTCATCCAGCGACACACCCGAGACGCTGTCACGCGACGACTTGGCCTGATCGAGCACGGCGGAAGTCGCCGCCGCATCGCTCTTGGCCTGATTGGCTTGCGAGCCGACCGTGCTGATCAGCTTGGCGTTGGCATCGCTCATGCTCATGCCGGTGCCGTTGCCGGCAGAGGTGTCGACCGTCTGTTTGGTCTGCAGCCCGAGCAACGATTGCGCATTGCGGTTATCGGACGAACCCGCACCGGTCATGGCGATGCTGTACGTATCGCCCGAAGCCGGCTTGCCGGCGACAGAGATATTGATCTTGAACGATTGGGCCGCATTGGCAGAGTCGGTGTAGCCGATGTCCAGCGTCAAGTCGTTGTTGCTGCCGGGCACGATCAGACCGCCCACCGCGTTGCCGGACTTGTCCAGCACTGGCTGGCCGGTGGAATCGAGCAGTTTGTACGATTGCGAACCGTCCGCGGCGACATCGCCCATGACCAGGCGCATCGGCATGGCGCCCGAAATGGCGCTCTGCAGGTCAGCCTTGGCGGTCGAGTCGTAGATGTTCGACGTCGTCGCCAGAACAGGCTGGGTGAAAGTCCCGGTGCCCTT
The DNA here is from genome assembly GCF_030209235.1 of Pseudomonas sp. efr-133-TYG-103a. Taxonomy (NCBI): domain Bacteria; kingdom Pseudomonadati; phylum Pseudomonadota; class Gammaproteobacteria; order Pseudomonadales; family Pseudomonadaceae; genus Pseudomonas; species Pseudomonas sp. efr-133-TYG-103a. The sequence continues at coordinate 16,730 of NZ_JARVSK010000026.1, read as the reverse complement.
GATGGTGCCTGTGCTGCCGGTCAGCGGCGCGGCCATGGCCAGGCTCTTGGTGTCGGTCATCACGGTCTTGATGCCGTCGGCGCCGGTCTTGGTCGGGCTGATCTTGAAGCTGTCGCCCTCGGCGGACGAACCGTTGAATTTGAGCGAGAAGCCGTCGATGACCGGCGCCGGGTCGGCGGTGTTGAACGAACCCATGTCCTTGCCGTCAGGCAGACGCTTGACGCTGTACTGGCCGCCGGTGCCGAAAGTCACCTGGTAGTCATTGGTGGTCAACGCATTGGCGTCGGTGATCGACACCGCGAAGTTACCCGAAGTGGTGTCGTTGTTCTTGTTGGCCAGGCTGCGCTGGGTCAGCAGGCTTGGGTCGTTGATGCTGTTGAACAGGTTGGAGCCGAACGCGCCATTGGCGTCCACGCCCTGCCCCAGCTGGCTGTTGATCTCGTCGGAGACCACCAGCGCCAGACGACCGAGCTCAGCGGTTGCCGGTTGCAGCACGTCGCTGCGGTAGCGCACCAGACCACCGATGGTGCCGCCGGTGACGACCGAGGTGACATCGACGGTGCTGTTCTGATAATTGAGTTTGAGCGAGTAGACGCTCGGGTCGCTGTCGCTGGGCGACGCGCTGAGGGTATTGGCTTTGCTGCCGGTTACCAGCGGCTGGCCGGTACCGATGTAGATGTCATAGTTGCCGTTGGTCTCGACGACTTTGGCACCGACCAGGTCGTTGAGCTGACGCACCGCTTCATCGCGCGCGTCGAGCAGCGAGTTGGGCTGGTTTCCGGTGGCCTTGGCCTGAGTGATCTGGCTGTTCAGGTCGGCAATCGAGGACGCCAGCGAGTTGACTTGACCGGTGAGGGTCGTCAACTGGCTGTTGATGCCGGCGTTCTGATCCTTGAGCTGGGTCGAGATCGCATTGAAGCGGCCCGACAATGCCGAAGCGCTTTTCAGGAAATCACTGCGCTCGGCCGAGCCGGTCGGCGTGGTCGACAGCTTCTGCAGACTGGTGAAAAAATTGGCCATGACCGAACTGATGCCGGTCGAGCTGTCGGACAGGATCGAGTCCAGCTTGCTGGCCTGCCCCAGATACGCCTGGGCATCGGAGTTGAGCGATGTACTGGTTTGAACCTGGGTGTTCAGGAAGCCGTTGTAGATGCGGCGCACGTCGGACAACGTGGTACCGGTGCCGATGAAACCCACACCGATGTTCTGCTGCGCACCTGCAGTGGTCATGACCTGCTGACGCGAGTACCCGAGCGTGTCAACGTTGGCAGTGTTGTTGCCGATGGTGGTCATCGCTGCACTGCTGGCGTTCAGTCCCGAAAGCCCAATTGAAATCAGTGACATGGTTCAAACCTTATAAAGTCGTGGAAGAGCCCGATGCGGCTGCGTAGTTCTGGTAACTCTTCATCTGTTTCGCTATCTGAGAAATCTTGCTGGCATAGTCCGGGTCCGTGGCGTAACCGGCCTTTTGCAGCTCTTTCACAAACTGTTCCGGGTTATCGGCAGATTTCAGCGTGGCTTGATAGCGATTGTTGTTCTGCAGGAAGCTGACCAGATCGTGGAAGCTGCTGGCGTACGAGTCGTAGGAACGGAAATCCGCCGTTTCCTTGACCATCTTGCCGTCGCGGAACTCACTGGTGATTGCACGGGCTTCCGGACCTTGCCAGCCGGTCTGCGCCTTGATACCGAACAGGTTGTGGCTGCTGCTGCCATCGGACTGACGCATGATCGATTTGCCCCAGCCGGTTTCCAGCGCCGCCTGCGCCACCAGCACGGTCGGGTCGACGCCGATACGCGCGGCAGCATCCTTGGCCAGCGGCAGCATGGTGGCGACGAATTCGTCGGCATTGGCGAACGCCGCCTTGCCGGGCGCCAGCGGGGTCTGAACGCGACTGCGCACGAAGCTGTTGGCCTGGGCACCAAACTCCGGGCCGATGGTCCAGTCGCCGTTGCCCTGGCTGCCGGCGCGCTTGGCGGCTGCCACGGCGTTGGACACGGCAATGCGATTTTTCAGGGTCGTCGCGCTGGTGGCCGCATCCTGACCGGCCGCCGTGTTCGGCACGATGCCAGCCATGATGCGATCGCTGAGCTTGCTCGGCAGCGAGATGCGACGCGAATTGAGCGCCGCGACGTCGTTGTGCACGGCACCGTCAGTGGTCGCTGGCGCCACCGAACGGCTGGCCCACAAAGGACGCTGCGCAACCCGCGTGGCAAGGCCGGTCTGCGCCGGTGCCCCATCGGTTTTCGCGGCGGCATTGAGCTCGCCCGTGGCAGGCGCCACCTGAGCATTTTTGGTTTTGGAGAGCTGACGCATCAGCACGTCCTGCAGGCCGATGCCGCCGCCCTCGCGGGACATGCTGACTGACAGCTGCTGGTCGTACATGTCCTGATACTGGCGGGTCGCGGCCGTGTTCATCGGGTTGTCCTTGGCCAACACTTCGTTGGCCGAACGCATGGCCTTGAGCATCTGGCTGACGAACAGCGACTCGAACTCCTGCGCCACCTTTTTCAGGTTCGCATCACTGTCACGATCGCCGCCGTTCTTCAGGGAGGCCAGGCGATTGAGGTCGGTGTACGCCCCCGAATCGCTGACTGTGCCTGCCGTTGAGCCAGTAGGAATACTCATCGCCCTTCCCTTAAATCACGATCAGATCGGCTTGCAAGGCGCCAGCCTGTTTCAGCGCTTCGAGAATCGCCATCAAGTCGCCAGGTGCCGCGCCGACCTGGTTGACCGCTCGCACAATCTCGTCCAGCGTGGTGCCCGGACCGAATTTGAACATCGGATGCATCTCCTGCTGCGCGTTGATCTTGGAGCGCGGCACCACGGCGGTCTGGCCGTTGGAGAACGCACCCGGCTGGCTGACGACGGGGTCTTCGGTGATGGTCACGGTCAGGCTGCCGTGGGTGACCGCAGCAGGCGAAACCTTGACGTTCTGACCGATGACGATCGTGCCGGTACGCGAGTTGATGATGACTTTGGCCGAGGTCTGACCCGGATCGATTTCCAGGTTTTCCAGCACCGACAGATAGTCGACACGCTGGTTCGGATCCAGAGGCGCCGTCACGCGTACCGAGCCGCCGTCCACAGCCTGTGCAACACCCGGGCCAAGCATGTCGTTGATCTTGTCGACAATGCGTTTGGCCGTGGTGAAGTCGTTGCGGTTGAGGTTCAGCGTCAGGGAATTGCCCTGGTTGAAGCCGCTCGGCACGGCGCGTTCCACCGAAGCACCGCCAGGAATACGACCCGAAGACGGAACGTTGACGGTGATCTTGGAACCGTCACGGCCTTCGGCGTCAAAACCACCGACGACCAGGTTGCCTTGTGCGACCGCATAGACGTTGCCGTCGATACCTTTCATCGGCGTCATCAACAGGCTGCCACCGCGCAGGCTCTTGGAGTTACCGATGGACGACACGGTGATGTCGATCTGCTGACCGGGCTTGGCGAACGGTGGCAGGTCGGCATACACAGCCACCGCTGCGACGTTCTTCAGCTGCACGGTGCCCGAGCCTGCCGGGACCTTGATGCCGAACTGCGACAGCATGTTGTTGAAGGTCTGCAGGGTGAACGGCGTCTGGGTGGTCTGGTCACCCGTACCGTTCAGACCCACCACCAGACCGTAACCGATCAACTGGTTGGTCCGCACGCCCGAGATGCTGGCGATGTCCTTCAGGCGCTCGGCGTGAGCGCCCAGCGCTGCGGTGAACAACAGCGCTGCCGCTATCAGTTGCTTGAACGTGATCATGGCTATCCCGGTATCAGAAAGGGAACAACGGGCTGAGGAAGAATCGGTCGAACCAGCCTGGCTGGCTGGAATCGGCGAAGGCTCCCGTACCGGAATAAGTGATTCGCGCATCGGCCACGCGAGTGGACGAAACGGTGTTGTCAGTGGCGATGTCGTCGGCACGGATGAGGCCTGCAATGCGCACCAGTTCGTCACCGGTATTGAGCGTCATCCACTTCTCGCCGCGCACTGACAGAATGCCGTTGGGCAAGACATCGGCCACCGTCACCGTGACCGAACCGGTCAACGTGTTGCTCTGAGCGGCAGTGCCGGCGCCCTTGGTCGCGCGGTCGCCGCTGTAGCCGGCGTTCAGGCTCAAATCACCACTGCCCAGCGGATTGTTGGTGTTCACGCCAGCGCCAAACAGCGAGGTCAGACCAATGCTGGTGTCGCTGGTCTTGCTGATGCTGGAGTTCGCAGCCTTGCTCGCCGCCATACGCTCGGACAGAGTGATGGTGATGATGTCACCGACCCGGTAAGCCTTGCGATCGCCGTAGAGGTTCTGCTCGAAACCGGCCTGATAGATCGAGCCATTATTGGCCGCCGACGGCAGCGGTGTTCGCGGCAACACAGGCGCGTAATAAGGGTCATTGGGTTTGGCCGAAGGCGCAACGCAACCGGTCAGCAGCGCGATACCGCAAAGCGGTGCTGCGAACAGGGAAAGCCGCAATACAGAAAGCCGTTTCATGACACTTAAAACCTCGCGGTGTAGCAGGCGTTTTTCAGGCGCCCCGTCGGATTGATCAGGTGTTTCGTTGCAGGACATCAGGTGTTTCAGTTTCCGTTCACTTAGTCGCACGCGGGGCGACTTACAGGTTCTGGGTCACGTACTGCAGCATCGAGTCGGCGGTCGAGATCACTTTGGAGTTCATCTCGTAGGCGCGCTGCGTGGTGATCATGTTCACCAGCTCTTCAACGGTGCTGACGTTGGAGTTTTCCAGGGTGTTCTGCTTGACCACACCCAGACCATTCAGGCCCGGCGTTCCCACTTGTGGCGCACCGCTGGAAGCGGTTTCCAGGTACAGGTTGCCGCCTTGCGACTGCAGACCGGCCGGGTTGATGAAGTCCGCAGTCTGGATGTTGCCGATGACCTGTGGGGTCGCGGCATTGGCAGCGGTGGTGACCGACACGGTGCCGTCTTCGCCGACGGTGAAGGTCTGCGAATCCTGTGGCACGACAATCGCCGGCTCCAGTGCGTAACCGCTGGAGGTCACGATCTGGCCGTTCTGGTCCAGGTGAAAGGTACCGTCACGGGTGTACGCCAGGGTGCCGTCAGGCTGACGGATCTGGAAAAAGCCACGACCGTTCACCGCCATGTCCAGCGGCTGGTTGGTGGTTTGCAGGCTGCCGGCAGTGAAGTTTTTCTGCGTGCCGACGATGCGCACACCGGTACCCAGCTGCAGACCGGAAGGCAGCTCGCTGTCCTGAGTGGACTGAGCACCAGGCTGACGCTTGATCTGATAGAGCAGGTCCTGGAATTCGGCGCGATCACTTTTGAAACCGGTGGTCGACACGTTTGCCAGGTTGTTGGAAATGGTCGTCAGGTTCATGTCCTGAGCGGCCAGACCGGTTTTCGCTACATAGAGTGCCGGAAGCATTCGTTAATCTCCTCGAGCGCCTGATTGTCGGCGCAAGCTGTCAGTCATTAGCCCATTTGCAAGACGCGAGCCATCGACTCGTCGTCCTGCTCGGCGGTCTTCATCATCTTGATGTGCAGTTCGAATTGGCGGGACAACGCCAGCACCGAGGTCATTTCCTCGACGGCGTTGACGTTGCTCGACTGCAGGAATCCGGACTCCACTTGCACGTTGGCATCGGCTTGCGCCGGTCTGCCGTCTTTGGTGTGCATCAGACCGTCGGGGCCTTTTTCCATGTTTCCAAGGTCTGGCTTGACCAGCTTGATGCGGTCGATCTGGGCCATGACCTGAGGCGATTCACCCAGGGAGCGAACGCTGATCGTGCCGTCGGCGCCGATCTCGATCTGTTGCTGTGGCGGCACGGCAATCGGCCCGCTGTTGCCCATGACCGGCAAACCATTGCCATCACGCAACACGCCCAAGGCGTCAATGTTCATGCTGGAGGTGCGGGTATAGGCTTCGCCGCCGTCAGGTGTCTGGACCGCCATCCAGCCATCGCCCTTGACGGCAACGTCCAGTTCGCGGCCGGTATCGATCATCGAACCCTGACTGAAGTCGGTGCCCGGGCGCTCGCTCATCGCATAGGCGCGCGACGGCATGACCTCGCCAAACACCGGCATCGAGCGGGCCTGTTCAAGGTCACGCTGAAACCCGTTGGTCGAGACGTTCGCCAGGTTGTTGGCATGCGCCTTTTGCGCGATGGCGTTTTCTGACGCACCGCTCATGGCCACGTAAAGCAACTTGTCCACAGTCTTCCTCCTCCGACAGACGCTTGCCGCCTGTAGCTGTACTGCTGTGGTCATAGCAATAATCGAACCAGTTTTTCGGATGCGCTACAAACGGCTGATTTTCCAGCAGTTACGGGCTGAAAAACCCACGCAGGCCCGCGCGAGGAATCCTGCGCGACGGCGGACCGCCGCTTTCCGTAAAATCCCGGTCGGCGGACGCCAAAAAACCTTCACGAGGAGCGATAATTGCAGCGCTTTGCTCACCGGCCTTTTCGCCAACAGGAAACTGTCATGCGTTTGCGTTTCGCCCTGCTCTTTTCCCTCGCTGCCGGCTCGACTGTGGTCATGGCGGCACAAGCGCCCTATTACCTGTGGCAAGGCAAGGACCGGACGGTCTGTGCGCAGACCAGCCCCGGCAAGGGCTGGACCCGTGTGAGCAACGCGTTCGTCAAGGCCGACTGCTCGATCTGACGCCAGGGACCCAAGCCGCACGACGGCGTCGGCCCGCGCGCAACCGGCTTCAGGTGGCGCGAATCAGCGTCTGCATCAATTCAGCCTCGGTGGACAGCGTCTTGGAGTTGGCCTGATACGCCGTCTGCGCCTGAATCAGCTCCACCAGTTCGTGGGTCAGCGCAACGTTCGAGCCTTCCAGCGAGTGGCTGACGATCGTGCCGAGCGTGCCGATCCCCGGCGTCTCGAAATTGGCGACGCCGGATCCGTGGGTCTCCACCCAGCGCGTGTCGCTGACCGGCTGCAGGCCCTGCTCGTTGGCAAAACTGGCGAGCATGATCTGGCCGATGTTGCGCCGCACACCGTTACTGAAACCCATGCTCATCATGCCGTTTCTGTCGATGGACAGATTGGTGGCCTCGCCTGCGCTGTGGCCGTCGACCACCACGCCGGAACTGCCCGTTTCACCCCGGTGCTGGCTCAGCTTGCCGAAGTCCAGAACGATACCGTCCGCGTTGCCCACTGCGCCGTTGCTGACCCAGCGACCGTCCGGCTTGTTGTTGACCAGAGGCTTGGCCGGCACCCAGCCATTAAGCGTCAATTGGTTGTTGTCCGCCGACAGGCCCGGGCCGCCGAGCAGCGAGCGCAGCGAACCGTCGGCGCTGAACAGCATGCTGGCCGTCAACGCCTCGGTGCTGTCGGGATTTTGCGGATTGCGCCCATCGACCAGCAGGTGCATTTTCCAGCTGTTGCTGCCGTCCTTGACGAAGTACTGAGTGATCTCGTGGCGATTGCCCAGGCTGTCGAAGATGCCATTGGTGAACGCCTTGTTGTAGGTGGAAATGTCGGACCGGTCGAATGCCGGGACCGCTCGCGGCATCAGCGCATCGGCCGGGTCGAGAAACGGGCCGCCGGCATCCGCCAACGGCAGCGCAACCGAGAGCGGACCCGCCGCAGGGCTCGGTGTCCAGCGCCCGTTGACCTGAATCGCCGGCTGCCACCTGTGCAACGACAGTTCGGTGTCGGAAACCACTTTGACCGCTGCGTCGACTCCGGTCAGGGAAAGGTTGCCTGCCGCCGAAGTCTGCAGTCCGATTTCCAGCGGCGTCGTGCTGTAGGGATCCAGCGGACTGACGCCGTCCACCAGAATGTACGAGGTCCAGTTGTTGTCTGCGGTTTTGACGAAGTACTGCTTGAGTTCGTGGTCCTGAGGCGGGACCGCTGGCTTGGCCGGCACCTGAACATACTGATTACCGTTGGCATCGGTGCCCAGCACTTCCTTGACGGCAGGCACGCCGGCGTCCTGAATCGTCAGGCTCGACACGCGGGTGTAGGTCTGCGGATTACCGGGATCGAACGCCGGCAGCACATCCAGCGACGCGGCCGCTGAATCCAGCACCAGAGTCTGTTCCACCTTGCCGGTGGCTTTGGGCGCCATGCTCGCCGTGTCGATTTTCAGGTCGCTGCGCACTCCGCTGATCACCTTGCCATCCGGCGTCACGGCGTAACCCTGCAAGCGGCTGCCGTGAGTATCGACGACGAAGTTTTCGGCATCTTTGAGGAAGGCGCCCGCGCGGGTGTAGCTGGTGGCGCCGCCGTCGCTCATGACGAAAAATCCCTTGCCCTGAATGCGCATGTCGAGCGCCCTGCTCTGGCCTGCCATTGCGTCACCGGGCTTGAAGTTCTGCGAGATGCCGGCCACGCGCACGCCATCGCCACTGGCGGAGCGGCTGGCGCCGAGGGAAGACGAGGAGTAGACGGCAGAGAATTCCGCTCGCGAAGATTTGAAGCCGGCGGTGCCGACGTTGGCGATGTTATTGCCCGCCACTTCCATGCGCGTGTGCGCCGCATGCAAACCGGACACTGCGATATTGAATGACATGAACACTCCCTGAGTCGTGTTGAACGACACGCTCGTCAATGCATTGAATGTGCGCAGACAAACCGATGCCGCTGTGCAGCCAGACGGCAGTCTTCAACGGTATTGGTTTGCCAGCGATTCGAGTCTCGCATTAACGAAAGTAGGAATTTTCTAGTTAATCAGTGGGACCGCTCTCCATGTTTTAAGCGCCCTTCAAAGGGCAGCAACAGGCATACGGCAGGCAAAAAAAAGCCCCTCCGAAGAGGGGCTTGAGTACCGCAATCAATCGACCGTTATCAGGTCATCTGAATCGTGGTCTGCATGATGGTGCTTTCAGTCGAGATGGTTTTCGCATTCGCCTGATAGTTACTTTGTGCCTTGATCAGTTCAACCAGTTGGCCGGTCAGGTCGACGTTGGATTCTTCCAGCGCAGAACCGGTAATGTTTCCCAGCGTACCCGACTCTGGAGCACCGGTGACCGGAATGCCCGAAGCGTACGTTTCGCGCCACATGGTACCGCCCGCCGGGGCCAGGCCCTGGACGTTGGCGAATGTGGTCAGCGCCACCTGGCCGATCACGCGGGATTCGCCGTTGGTGTAGGTGGCGAACAGGTTGCCGCTGGAGTCGACGTTCATGGCGCTGATCTGGCCGGTGTAGTTACCGTCCTGGCTCTTCGAAATCGCGCCTGCCGCAGCGTTGGTCTGAGTGGTCGCCAGCATGTTCAGTTTCATGTCCACCTGGGCAGCGCCGTTCTCGACCCACGTCGTGGTCGAACCTACGGTTTTGCTCTGGGCAGGCTGCCAGTCCTGAATCGTGAACGTACCGTCGGCGTTAACCGTCACACCGGCCGTGGAAACCGGCGCAGGCGTGGTGATCAGGTTGCCCGACTCGTCGAACTTCAGCTGAGTCTGATCCGCAGCAACAGCCGGCTCGGTGGTCGGATCGGACATGTTGCGACCGTCGATCAGGGTGTACATGGTCCAGGAGTTCGTGTCTGTCTTGCGGAAATACTGGGACAGGGTGTGCGCGTTACCCTGGCTGTCGTAGATCGGCGTGCTGTAAGTCGAGGTGTAAGTGGTGGTGTCCGCCGGATCGAACGCCGCGCCGGTGTTGATCGGCTCGGACGAGTTCAGGTTCGACTTGATGGTGATGTTGGCGGTGGTTTTCGGCGCCATGTTCGACGTGTCGACCTTGAGGTTGGTCAAAACGCCGGTCATCACGTTGCCATTGGCATCAACGCCATAACCCTGCAGGTTATTGCCGTTGGTATCGATGATGTTGCCGGCCGAGTCGGTGTGGAAGTTACCGGCGCGGGTGTACAGCTTCTCGCCGTTGTTGCTCATCATGAAGAAGCCGTTACCGTTGATCGCCAGGTCCAGATCGCGACCGGTGCCGGTAGTCAGAGAACCCTGAGTGAAGTTCTGAGTGACCGCTGCGGTATAAACACCGCTGCCAACGTTGGTGCCACCGGAAGTTCCACGAATGGATTGCGCGTACTGGTCGGCAAACTCCGCACGGGAAGATTTGAAGCCGACAGTCGCAACGTTGGCAATGTTGTTGCCCGTGACGTCGAGACTTTTGTTCGCTGCGTAGAGCCCACTAAGACCGATATTGAAAGACATATTTAACTCCTGCGCCGTCTAGTCGGCTCTAGATTCCGATTTGTTGAACTTTGGACAAGGCAATGTTGGTGCCGTCGGCCAGGTTGAGGGTCATTGCGCTGCCTGCCGTCCCCATGGTGACACTGGTCACCGTTGCAGGCAGGTAAGTGCTCAAGCCAGTGTTCTTGCCATCCAGGCTGCCGGTCGCCTTGAAGCTGTAATTGCCGGTGGCCAGTGTCTGACCTGCTTCGTCCTTGCCGTCCCAGGTGAAGCTGGCGTTGCCGGCTTTCTGCTCACCCAGATCGATCGTGCGCACGACGGTGCCGGTGCTGTCGTAGATGTTGACCGAAGTCGCCGTGCTGGTCGAAGGCACTACGACCGAACCGGTCATGCCTTTGGTGGTATCGACGTGGGTCGAACCGGTGTCGGCGATCACCGAGCGGCCGACCAGCGAAGACGCCTGCAACGCTTGCGAGGACTGATACATGCCACCGATCGCGTCGACCGAGGTGCTCAGGTTCTGCATGGTTTCCAGGCTGCTGAACTGCGCCAGTTGCGCCACGAACTCACTGTTGTCCTGAGGATCGAGCGGGTTCTGGTTCTGCATCTGCGTGACCAGCAATTGCAGGAACGAATCCTTGCCCAGCGTGCTTGCGCCGGTGCTGCTGTCGCCTGCCTTGCCGGAGGTGACGGTCTGCAGCGACTTGATGTAATCGCTGCTGGAGGTGTCGTTAGTAACGGTCATTGCATGAGCCCCTTATCACTGACCAAGGGTCAGGACTTTCTGCATCATTGTTTTAGCGGTGTTCATGATTTCCGCGTTGGTCTGGAACGAACGGCTGGCCGAGATCATGTCTGCCATTTCATTGACGACGTTGACGTTCGGGTAGTAGACGTAACCGTTCTTGTCGGCGGCCGGATGGTTTGGCTCGTAACGTGCTTCCAGGTTGGAAGCGTCTTCGACGATCCCGGAAACCTGAACACCGGTGCCGGCCTGGCCCTGGTCTTCGAACAGCGACGCGCTGCCGCCGGACTCCTGGCCCTGGAAGACCGTCGCGAACACCGGGTGACGGGCGCGGTAGGTCTTGTCCAGACTCGAGGACACGGTTTCGGCGTTGGCGATGTTACTGGCCACGGTGTTGAGGCGAGTGTTCTGAGCACTCATGCCGCTACCGGCAATATTGAAAACACTGGATAGAGACATGAATTACTCTCCGCGCAGGGCCGATACCAGCCCTTTGAACTTACTGTTGAGCAACGTGAAACTGGCCTGAAAACCAATGGCGTTTTCGGCGTAGTTGGCATTTTCGACCTGAGCATCGACGGTGTTCTGGTCCAGCGACGGCTGCGACGGCGTGCGGTACAGCAGGCTCGCGTCGCTGTCGGTCAGGCCTTCGGCTTCGATATGACGGTTGTTGGTCATGTTCAGGGCGAAGGTGCCTTTGTTGGCCTTGTCGCTTTCAGCGGCCAACACCTTGGAGAAATCCAGGTCGCGCGCCTTGTAGTTCGGCGTGTCGGCGTTGGTGATGTTGTTGGCCAGCACTTCGGCACGTTGAGCGCGGAAGTTCAGCGCCTTTTCGTGAATGCCCAGTGCGTTGTCAAAGCTGATGCTCATGTCGGGAACCTTTACCGGTTGACCAGATGTTCGTGACACAGAGATAGCAAGTGCCGTGCCAGATTCGCAAAGCGCCGTATTTCGGGGGCTGCAGGGGATGTCGATGGCGGAGATGCCAGAAAAGCGGCAAGCGATTTCCGCTGATGGCGAGGAAAGCGGCAAGGCAGGTGCCGTTTTTTTGCCGCTGAGGTGATGCCTGGGCCGACGAGGGCAGGAAGATCAAAAACAAGCGCACAAGCGACTTGCTTCACCGCTTTTGATTCGGCCGAAGGCGCAGGAGCGCGCTTACTCTGGGCCGCATCGGACGATCTGCCCCGACACCGCCAGAATCAACACCCCAGAAAAACAAAAACCCCGACCAGGCGGGGTTTTCATCGAATCAAAATCGCAGCCCGTCACTTGGCCTGATAAATGATCCCGGGGCTACACTGCACCATCTGATAATGATCCGGCAAACCGTTCAGCGCTTCCGACGCGCCAAGGAACAGATAACCGCCCGGCTTCAGCGTCGCATGAATGCGCAGCAAAATGTCCTTCTTTACCTCTGCCGAAAAGTAGATCAGCACGTTACGGCAGAACACAATGTCGAACTTGCCCAGCGCCGCATAACTGTCCAGCAGGTTGAACGACCGAAACTCCACTCGACTCTTGATCGGCGCCTTGACGGTCCAGCGCCCGGGCGTCTTCTGATCGAAATAACGCTGCAGACGATCAGGCGACAGCCCGCGACCGATCGCCAGACTGTCGTACTCCCCCGTCTTGCAGTTGTTCAGCATGCTCCCGGACAGATCCGTCGCGACAATCTGCACACCCGACTTCAAGTGCCCCGGATTGCTGCGCTCGAACTCATCGATCGACATCGACAGCGAATATGGCTCCTGCCCCGACGAACAGGCCGCCGACCAGATGCGCAGGCGCTGACCGGGGCTCGCCTTGATCTGCTCAGGCAAGACCTTGCTCTTGAGCACCTCGAACGGATATGTATCGCGAAACCACAGGGTTTCGTTGGTCGTCATCGCATCCACGACCTGTTCGCGCAGTCCGCTGCGCGGCTGGGTCTGGATTCGCTGGATGAGCTCGCCCAGCGACTTGATGCCCTGCTGTTCCATCAACTTGTTGAGCCGACTGGACACCAGGTACTGTTTATTTTCACCCAGCAAGATGCCACAGGCTTTTTCCAGGAAGACCCGGAACTGTTCAAAATCCAAATTACCTGTAGACATGCCGCCTCTCAAATCATGTGAACAGCAAGGAGGGAGGTTCCCTCCTCAGCTGATATCTGCCGCCCTGATACGATCTACCACTCTAGCTGCCAGATCGTCCGGCCGAAACTTGGCCAAGAAATCGTCCGCTCCGACCTTCTTCACCATTGCCTGGTTGAAAACGCCAGACAACGATGTATGCAAGATGATGTGCAGCTTCTGCATGCGCGGATCACTGCGGATCTCGGCAGTCAGGGTATAGCCATCCATTTCCGGCATTTCAATGTCGGAGATCATCATCAGGAATTCTTCTTCCGGTTTTTTCCCTTCGTCCACCAGCTTGCGCAAAAACTCCAGCGCCTGACGACCATCATTGAGCGCGGTCACTTCCACGCCAACGGTCTGCAGGCAACGCGTGACCTGCTTGCGCGCCACCGACGAGTCATCGACCGTCAGCACACGCAGGGACAACGCCTTGTGCTGCACTTCTTCGGTCACGACGCCGGCGGAAATGTTTTCTGAAACCGGCGCCACTTCGGCGAGGATTTTCTCCACGTCGATGATTTCGACCAACTGGTTGTCGATCCGCGTCACTGCCGTCAGGTAGTGGTCGCGACCGGTTCCCTTGGGTGGTGGATGAATGTCTTCCCAGTTCATGTTGACGATACGTTCGACCGAGTGCACCAGAAAACCCTGAATCTTGGTGTTGTATTCGGTGATGATCACGAACGCATTATCGATATTGCCCAGCGCTGTCGAACCGGTCGCCATCGCCAGATCGAGGATGGGAATGGTCCCGCCCCGAATATTTGCCACTCCGCGCACAATCGGACTGGATTTGGGCATGTGGGTAAGTTTTGGGCACTGAAGCACCTCTTTTACCTTGAACACGTTGATCCCATACAACTGCTTGCCGTCCAGCCGGAACAACAACAGTTCAAGGCGGTTCTGCCCTACCAGTTGAGTGCGCTGGTTAACTGAATCCAAAACACCAGCCATGCACTGCTCCTCCCCAAATCGACCAATTGCGCGTTGCTGGATCAGCATACGGCACGGGCCTTGCTATTTACCCAATCATGAACAGACAAATGACAGTATCCCGACGCCTCGCCACTGCAACCCGCAGCTTTTTCTGCGTGCTGGCTGCCGTGTGTCTGCTTGGCACCGCCGGCCTGAGCCGTGCGGACAATGTGACGCTGCCTGAACAACTTATCGGCGTCACCCAGGGCTTTCTTGAATTCACCGTTGAAGACTATCTGGCCACCAGCCAAACCGCAGGCCGTTATGAAATCGAAGTCAAACAACTGGATCCGCGCCTGCGTATGCCGCACTGCGACAAGGATTTGACAGCCACCCTGGAAAGCCCCGCGCAGCCCATTGGCCGCGTCACAGTCAAGCTGCGTTGCGAAGGCAGTGCTCCATGGACGGTGTTCGTGCCTGCCCAGGTACATCTTTATCGCAATGTCGTGACCGTGGTCCGGCCGATGAAGCGCGATGCGATCGTTGCCGAAGGCGATGTGGCGATGCGCGAACGCGACGTGGGCTTGCTGGGTCAGGGTTTCCTGGATTCGGTGGATCAGGCGATCGGGCAGAAACTTGTCCGACCAACGGTCATCGATCAGATTCTGACGCCCGTCCATCTGGAACAGCCGCAAATGGTCCGCAAGGGTGATCAGGTCGTCATCAGCGCACGCAGTGGTTCGATGAGCGTGCGCATGCCTGGCGAGGCACTGTCGGCAGGCGGTCTGAACGAGCAAATACGGGTGAAAAACCTTAATTCTCAACGCGTGATCAAGGCCAACATCGTCGCCCCCGGGCAGGTCGAGGTGCCTATGTAAAGGGTCGTAACCTCTGGCGCAACGCTTGCGCTTTTCCTACACTCGGAACCGTCATGTCCTATGCGAAGTCTATTCGAGACTGTTTTCGCACTGGCCCTAAAGTTATACCGGGTTTGGCCGAAACCAAGGCAAGCGTCCTAGAACCCAGAGGTTTTCAATCATGGTCATCGACTTCAGTCGTTTGAATAGCTCCACTGCCGTTGGGGGTACGACACGTACCTCCGGCACGAAAGAAGCCAGCAAAACCGAAGCTCCGGCTGCGGTGAGCACTTCGACGAGCGTGAACGGTAGCGGTGAGGCAGTACATTTGAGCAGTGAAGCTCAACAGTTGCAGAAGATCACTGATTCGTTGCGTGATCAGCCAGTCGTCAACAGCAGCCGCGTGGCTGAGTTGAAGGCGGCGATCGCCGACGGCAGTTACAAGGTCGACAGCAACCGTGTTGCGAACAAACTGCTTAATTTCGAAGCCCAGCGCTAGCCCCCGGTCTGCGCAGGGGCTTCTGGACGCTTAAATCCCAGGGCATGCGATGCAAGACACTACTTTGCTTCAACTGATCACGGACGATATTGCGCCGACCCGGCATCTGCTGGAGATCCTGAAGGCCGAGTCACTGGCGCTTCATGGCCGCAATATGGTCGAAATGGAACACATCCTGGCGCAGAAACAGGCGCTGGTGATTGTCCTTGAGCAGCACGGACGCAGACGCACCCAACTGATGACGAGCCTGGGCCTGCCCGCCAATCGTGCGGGACTGGAAGAAGTGGCGAAGCATTCTTCGGTTGGCGAAGCGTTGTTGAAGTCAAGCGACGAACTCAGCGCGCTGATGAGCGAATGTCAGGCGGCCAACGAGCAGAACGGCAGCCTCATTCAGTTGCAGCAGCTCACGACGGCGCAGCAGCTGCGAATCCTCAATGGTGGCGACACGCCGACGCTGTACGACAGCCGGGGTTCGACGTCCGGCAGAGCCAGACCACGTCCGCTTAGCCAGGCGTAAGTTCTTGTATCAAGGCGCGCGACATGATGGCAAAATGCCTCGCGTCGCACGCTGTCGTTTTTTGCCTGGAGATGGAAAACCGTGAATGCCTTAAGCGCGGAAGATGTTCCGCAGCCCCCAAAGGTACTGACCACGCCTTTGGAAATTGCCGCTAACCTGCGGCTTCTGATGGAAAGCCATGATCCGCTGATCATCACTTTTCACGAGCGTAGCCAACGTTTCCAGAGTTATGTGACCGACGTTGACCGTGACAGCAACGAAATCACGCTGGATGAAATGATCCCGCGCGATGGAGAGCGCTTTCTGGCCAACGGCGAGGCATTCCGGGTCGAAGGCTTCCATGATGGCGTGCGTATCGCCTGGGAAGTCAAAGCGAAGATGGACGTCATCGATGATCCGCGCTGCTATCGCGGACCGATGCCTGAAGAAGTCGTTTATCACCAGCGCCGCAATGCCTTCCGTGCGGCCCTGAAGCTGGCGTCGCTGGTCGACATCGAAATCGGTGGCGACAAGCTGAAGTCGCCGCTGCGCGGCAAACTGCTCGACATCTCCGCGACCGGCTGCAAGCTGCGCTTCGAAGGCGATGTTTCTGAACGCATGCAACTGGGGCAAGTCTACGAGCGCTTCGTCGCTCACCTGCCCTTTGGCGCCATGACCACGCCGGTGGAGCTGCGTTACCTGCACTTCGAAGAGAAGATCAACACCACTTTTGCCGGTGTGCGCTTCCACAACATGAGTGGACTGGTGCAGCGTCAGGTCGAACGTTTCGTTTACCAGCTGCAGCGCGAAGCCCGTCGCTTCGACAAAGACGACGACTTCTGATTCAACCGGCCAGCGGGCGCTTGCGGCAAGCGCCTGCCCCTACCGATCACAACCCCACCACCGGTCCCGCACTGCGCCGCAGCGATTGCGGCGACTGTCCATACCCCCGCATCAACGCCCCCGCATGCCTTCGCGTCAGCCTTCGCGAGCAAGCTCGCTTGTATGGTAGGACTCGAAGGGGTGGGTGGGACCTAAA